>NZ_JBISDG010000043.1:0-26631 GCF_044472985.1 Roseovarius salis
CAGCCGCTCATCCCGACTTCGCCAAGGATCGCCAGCTTGGCCTCGTCAGTCCAGCGTCGCCGACGCTCGGCGCGCACCACAACCTCGTCTCGCACGATAACCTCCGTCGCATACGACGTCGTTACCGACGTCAATAACGACATGGGTTAGCATATTGGCACGCTCATAAGGAGGCGGTCCGAACCGAGCGCTTACCATTGAAGAACCGACCACGGGCGCCGTCGCGGATGCAGGCGCGGGCGATGCTGACAGCGAGGTGGGTCTTGCCTGTTCCGGTGCCGCCGACCAGCACGACGTTGCGCTGCTGCTCGAGGAAGTCTCCGCCGGCAAGCTCGCGTACCAGCGTTTCGTTGATCGGGGTGTCCTCGAACCGGAACTCCTCGACCTCCTTGGCCAATGGCAGTTTGGCCACCGTCATCTGGTATTTGATCGACCGGGCCTGCTTCTCGCTGATCTCGGCCTGTAAGAGATCCCCGATCACTCTTTGCGGTTCGTGCTGCCGCTTCACCGCAGTAGCAAGGATCTCGTCATACGCCGCCTTCATGCCGTGAAGTTTCAGCTGGCCCATCGCGTCCAGCACCTGCGATCTTTCCATGGTTGGGTCTCCTCAGGGTGTCGTATCGGGCGCAATCGGCGACCGGCTCATGGGCCAGCCTCAGTGCCTCCGGGGTGGCGATCGGCGCCGGTGGTTCGGGATCCCGGCGGCGGGCGAGGATGTTGAGGACGACATCGGCGGAGTGGACGCCCTGGCTGAGCGCTTCAGCGCAGGCGGCCTCGACTGCGTCGATCCCGTCAGTGAGCAGCGCGGCCAGGATCTCGACCATCTGCCGGTCGCCACCAAGGACGCGCTCGAGCTTCCGCCGGATCCGGCGCATGGCAGGTGGCAGTTCCCAGTCCTTGAACGGGGCGCCGTTCCGCAAGGCACCGGGTTTGCGAGTGAGCACGGGGATGTAGTGCAGCGGGTCATAGACGGCATGATCCCGCCCGAAGACACGATCATGCCGGCCGACCACCTGGCCGCCCTGCCAGAACTCGATCCGCTCGGCATAGGCGCGGATCTCGACCGGACGGCCGACGGCACGCGCGTCCACCGAGTAACGGTTCCGGTCGAAGCGCACGAGGCAGGTCTTCGACACCGAGGCCGGCACGGCATGGAAGCCGTCGAACGGGCCGGCATAGGGCACCAGGCGCGAACGCTCGACCTCGAAGACCTCCCAGATGGTCTTGTCTCGGAACTCGGGATGGGGATTGGCCTTGGCCCAGGCGATACAGCGGTCCTTCAGCCAGGCATTGAGCTCGCCATAACTCTTGAACTTCGGCCGGGGCACGAAGAACCGCCGCCGGATCACTCCGACCTGGTTCTCGACCTGCCCCTTCTCCCAGCCGGATGCAGGTGTGCAGGCAACGGGTTCGAACAGGTAGTGCCCGCTCATCTGCTGGAACCGGCGATTGTAGGCTCGATCCTTGCCCACAAAGATCGTATCCACGGCGGTCTTCATGTTGTCATAGATGCCCCGCGCACAGGTGCCGCCGAAGAAGGCAAACGCCTTGTCGTGGGCGTCGAAAACCATCTCCTGCGTCTCGCGGGGATAGGCCCGGACGAAGACCATCCGGCTGTGGCATAGCCGGACATGGGCGACCTTGATCGTGGTCGTCACCCCGTCGATGATTGCGATCTCGTGGCTCCAGTCGAACTGGAAGGCCTCGCCAGGGTCGAAGCTCAGGGGCACAAACGCGGTGGTTGACACCTCAGCCTCAGACTTTGTCCAGTTCGCTGCATAGCGCCGGACTGAATCATAACCGCCCTCGTAACCCAGGGCCCGGAGCTCCTCGAAAATCCGAATGCGGGTCAGCCGCTCCCGCTTCGGGCGGCCGGCATTCTCGGCGAGCATCCGGTCGAGCTCGTCGCGCCAGGGCCCGATCTTCGGCTGCGGCTGGACGCTGCGCTCATAGCTGAACTCGGTAGCGCCGGATCGGACCACCTTCCGGACGGTCTTGCGCGACACGCTCAAGTCCCGGCAGATCTGCTTGATCGGCCTGCCTTCCTTGAAATACCACCGTCTGATCTTCGAAATCGTCTCCACAACCAGCATCCCAAAAGCCGCTCCCGAATTGCCTCGGAAGCATCATGGACCACAACATCAGGGGGGTCCCTTTTGGACGCCGATTACCCCGATACGGGGTCCTTTTTGCACGCCGGTTCACAGCTCGACCAGTTCGTCGCCAGTTGAGAGTACGGCAAGCCCAGCAGCAGGAGCGCCACGACATGGGCGCGCTCGGCCTCAGTGGTGAAGGGGAAGTCCCCGAGCAGATCCTCGTAGATCAGCGTGCGCGCCGCGGCGATCTCGGCCGGTGTGGGTTTGGCGGGGATGTCCGGCACGGCGAAGCCCGGCGCCGGGACGTAGAGCAGCCGCGCGTCGGGGTGATAGCCGGGCGTGGTGAGCAGCGTACCGTTCCGGCCGAACAGGGGCGGTGAAGACTTCCACGACCGCTTCGTTCTGACAGAGTTGGGCGGGATTATGATTGGCGCGGGCCTATCTGCAGATGGCCCCACAGAGTCTGCTGCGTTCACCCTCTTGGACTTCGAACACGCTCAGGGCCTTCGCAGCAGATTTACGGACGGATCGACCGCCTATGCGCGCGCAGGATATGCTGTCCGCATCCGTGACGACGGTAGCACTGAGCTATTCTGACGGTGAGAGTTCGATCTATGTTCCATCTTCCGGATGCCACTGGCATCGAAGTGTTCAGCCGCGCATCGGAAAAAATCATTCCAAATCAGGTGCTTGCAGCCTATTCACCAATTCCGCGCAGTCATCAGGTCCAGAGAATACCGCCCCTGAGAGACCGCTTCCAGCGCTCTTGGCGACGTGGCCAGTGCTTAGCCCCTCCCGCATAACCCTCGAAAACAACGAGAAAATCCGGCGGCGGCTGGATCAAGAGAACGCTTTCGCGAGGGCAAGTGGCGGAGAGAGAGGCAGCCATGCCCGAGTATCAGCATGTAACGGCACGCAACTTTTAACCCATATATGCCAATACTTTAGACCGTTTTCCTGTAACACCCTGTTGCGCCCGATACCGTCCAATGCCATACCTTATAGGCGGGTAGGAAGGATGTTTCGTTATGCCAAGGAAAGCGAAAGAAATGTCGGCGGTGGAGGTTCGCAAGATCGCGCATCCTGGCACCGGCGGCAATCGCAACGTGGCCGTGGGCGGCGTTGACGGGCTGCTGTTGCAGGTCACACCGACCGGCGCGCGGTCATGGCTGTTGCGCGCCACGGTGAAAGGCAAGCGCCGCCAGATCGGCCTTGGCTCTTACCCTGACGTGACGCTGGCGCAGGCGCGCGAACGGGCGCGCGGCGTCAAGGATATCATCTGGCAGGGCATCGACCCGCTGGCCGAAAAGCGCCGCCTCACCTTCGCGCAGGCGATGGAAAAGACGCTGGAGGCACGAACGGCCGAGTTCCGAAACGAGAAACACAAGAAGCAATGGCGCAGCACCTTGGACACCTACGCGGTGCCGGTGCTGGGCGACATGACCGTGTCGGACATTGGCGTGTCGGACGTGCTGCGCGTGCTGGAGCCGATCTGGTCCACAAAGACCGAGACGGCATCCCGGCTGCGCGGGCGCATCGAGGCGGTTCTGTCGTGGGCAACGGTGGGCGGGCATCGGACGGGCGACAACCCGGCGCGGTGGCGCGGCAATCTCGACGCGGTGCTGCCCAAGCCCGGCAAGGTGGCGAAGGTGAAACACAACCCGGCGCTGTCGCTGGCCGATGCGGCGGACTGGTTCACCGATCTGCGCAAGCGCGACGGCATGGCAACGCGGGCGCTGGAGTTCGTCGCGCTCACGGCGGCACGATCCGGCGAGGTTCGCGGCGCGACATGGGCCGAAATCGACTTGGACGCGGGCGTGTGGATCATCCCGGCCGAGCGGATGAAGGCGGGCAAGGAACACCGCGTCCCGCTCACGCAAGAGGCCGTGGCGCTGCTGAATGCACTGCCAAGGATGAAGGGCAGCGACTACGTGTTCCCGGCCGCACGCGGCGGCGCGTTGTCCGACATGGCGCTGAGCGCCTGCATGAAGAGGATAAACGAGGCACGCGACGGCGGGTATCTCGACCCCCGTTCTGGCCGTCCTGCCGTCCCTCACGGGCTGCGCAGCACGTTCCGCGACTGGGCGGCGGAGCGCACCGAATTTGAGCGCGACATGGCCGAGATCGCCTTGGCGCACAACGTGGGCAGCACGGTCGAGCGGGCCTATCGGCGCGGCGACATGATCGAAAAGCGGCGGCAGATGATGGCCGCATGGGCGCGGTTCCTCAAAGGCGAGGCCGGGGCCAAGGTGGTGAAGATGGAGGCGGCGCGATGAAGCGGTATCGAGCCATCTACGCGAAAGACGCTATCGGCGAAGTTTCGCGTGACGTGTGGGAACCCGAGACACCATCCGAGCGTAACGAGGCCCTCGCCCGCACCCTATACCCCAATGCAAAACCGAAAAGCTGGACGGTCGAGGATGATATCGCAGAGATGCGAGGACTTGTTGATGCAGGTCTGATCGGTATGGGCTGGCCGCCGTCCAGCGCGCGCCTCGCCGTCGCCGATGATGGCTCATGGCGGGAAATCTCGGACCCCAAAGAGGTAGGAGAGGGCGAACAACACCGCTGGGCTTTCATGTGGATAGACGGGGCCGCACCATCGCTGAGTGAGGCTTACTTTCTTGGCAAGATGGCGTTCTGCCTTGTCTGCATGGAGAGTAATCTTGCTGGCGGAGATATGCGCGGCTTCATGCACAACTCTATGCGACTTGGCATGTACCAGACCGAAATCGACGTGCGGCGGATCGCGCTCAGGTTCGCCGATGAAGGCAAAAAGATCGCGGCTGGACGGAAAGACGCCGCCGACGCGGTGAACCGGCAGCACCGCGATCTACGCGAGGCGCGGATGCGCGAGATGGAAAGGCTAACGGAAAAGATGAGCGTCAACGCGGCTGCGAAGAATCTTGAGGCACGCGGCTTTGGCGGCTGGCAGGGCATTAAGAAACAATGGAGCCGACACCGTTCTAAAAACTAGGGACACCTACACCGCTGTCCCCGCTTCATTCTGATTTGTCTGTTCCTGTAACAACAGGAGCCGACAATGCCTGAGACGTTTCTCCGCGATACTGACTGCGCTGCCCGCTATTCGGTTAGCCGCAACACGTGGTGGCGCTGGCAGCGCGAACGCACGGACATGCCGCGCCCGGTTCGCCTGTCGCCCGGCTGCACCCGCTGGAAATTGTCCGACCTGATCGCGTGGGAAGCCGCCAAGGCTGAGGTGGCGGCATGAGCTGGGCGGGCAGTCTTTCCATTGACGATCTGCTGGCGCGCAAGCCCGCTGGATACTTTCGTGTCGAGCACATGCCGAACGGGCGCACGATCATCGTGGTTCACCGGACGGGCGAGCCGGAGGAAGTGATTTTCTGCGTCTCGCCCGGTCACGCCAACAGGGCGCGGCTGGAGCTGACCGACGCGGGCCTGACCGGCTTTGTCGCGGAGTCGGCATGACGCGAAATGCCATATCTCTCTACGCCAAGACGGCGCACAAGAAGGCGGCGAAGCTGCTGGGCTATGCGCTGATCCTTGACGACTTCGATTCATGGGAGGCGGCAAGCGCAATCTGGCAAGCCCGCCTGACCGATACCGAGCGCGCGGCGCTGGCATGGGCCGCTCTGCGCAGCCTAGACGAGGATCACGCGCGCGAGGTCGCCTATACCGTCATTCAAGGCGCGGGCGCACCGCTACCGCCTTTTATCTCACCGATGGATGAAGCGGCTTATTGGGCGGACATTGCCAGCCCGGCCGAGCTGGACGCTTACGCGCTGGCTTGCGTGCAGGCGATGGCACCCGGCCGTCGCGCGGCCTTCCTCGAATACATGCAGGGGAGGGAAGCGGCGTGACGCGGAATTTCTCTGACATGGCGGCACAACTGGACGCGCACCGGGCGGAATTTCCGCGTGATGCGAGCGGAGGCGAATATCCGCCCGGTCCGACGGTCATTCGGCCCGCACCGGAGCGTCAATCGACGTTCTACAGCGCCGCCACCCTCAAGGGTAAGCCCGTGCCGTCGCGGCAATGGCTGGTGGACGGGCTGGTGCCCAAGAAAACGGTGACGCTGTTTTCGGGCGACGGCGGCACCGGCAAGAGCCTCTTGGCGCTGCAACTGGCCGTCGCGGCGGCGGCAGAGCGCGCATGGATGGGCAAGGCCGTCAATTCAGGCCGGGTGATCTTTCTGAGCGCCGAGGACGACGACGACGAATTGCATATCCGCCTGGACGACATTCTGCGCGCGGAGCGGCTGGATTACTCGACGGTGGAAGGGCTGACGCTCCGTTCGCTTGCGGGCGAGGATGCGCTGCTGGCCGTGGAAACGCAGCTCGCCTTGATGCACTCCGCTCTATTCGAGGAATTGGAACAACGGGCGGCGGATGAACAACCCGCGCTGATCGTGCTCGACACGCTGGCGGACGTGTTCCCCGCAAATGAAAACGACCGGGCCAAGGTGCGCCAGTTCATCGGCATTCTGCGCGGTCTGGCATTGCGCCAGCGGTGCGCCGTCATGCTGCTCGGGCATCCGTCGCTCACGGGCCTGTCCAGTGGCACCGGCACGTCCGGCTCGACCGCTTGGAACAATTCCGTTCGGTCGCGGCTCTACCTGTCGCGCATCGTTCAAGACGGATACGAGCCTGACCCTGACAAGCGCGTCATGTCGACCAAGAAGGCGAATTACGGGCGCATCGGCGGCGAGATCAACATGACATGGCGCGACGGCGTGTTCGTGCCCGATGAGCACGCGACTGGGCTTGATGCGCTGGCCGTCAATGCCAAGGCGGAGCGCGTATTCCTCACGCTGCTGGGCAAGCTGACCGAGCAAGGGCGGCGCGTCAATGCAGCGGGCGGGCACTACTACGCGCCCAAGGTGTTCGCAGATCATCCCGATTGCGAGGGCGTCACCAAGCGCGCTTTCAAGGCGGCGATGGAGCGGCTGCTATCGGCGGGCAAGGTGCGCGTGGCCGAATACGGGCCGCCGTCCAAGCGGCACACCTATCTGGAGGTGGCGCAATGAACGCTGTTTCGCACCCTGTTCGCACCCCCTTCGCCCCCTGTTCGCCCCCCCTGTGTTCGCACACCCCTTATACCCCTAGGAGTGTGCGCACCCTTGGAGGGATGCGCACTCCTGAGATGGTCCCAATGCCCGGCTTTCTATGCAGGCGTGTAACCGACCGCCCAACTGTTCCGTTCTCTCTCCGAGAAAAATTCCGGGGGGCGGTTTGATGGCAAGGGCATCGAAAGAGGCATCGGCCGCTCTGCGCTTCCTGTCGCGGCTCACGGTTCCCGAGGGGCGCACGGCTGGCAAGCGGTTGAAGCTGGCGAGCTATCAGAAGGACTTTGTTCGCGGGGCCTTCGCCAAGGGCACGGCCGTGGGGCTGCTGTCGATCGGTCGCGGTAACGCGAAAACGGCGCTTTCGTCGGGCCTGTCGCTGGGGCACCTGATGGGCGAGATCGCACCGCAGCCCAAGCGGGAAATCATCTTCGCGGCCCGGAACCGGGATCAAGCCAAGATCGCCTTTGGCTTTCTGGTCGGGTTCATCGAGGGGCTGTCCGAGGAAGAACAGGAACAATTCACGATCCGGCGCGGCTCCAAGCTGGAGGTGGAGACGGCCGAGAATGGCGGCGGGCTGGCGCGTGTTATCGCAGCGGACGGCAAGTCGATCCTGGGCGGCGCTCCGACGCTGGCAATCCTTGACGAACGGGCGGCATGGGAAAAGGAAAAAGGCGACAATCTCGAAAACGCAATTCTGTCCGGGCTGGGCAAAAGAGACGGCCGGGCGCTGATTATCTCGACCAGTGCGCCGGATGATGCGAACACCTTTTCCCGGTGGCTGGATGAGCCGCCACCCGGCAGTTACGTGCAGGAACACCGGCCGGAGCCGGGCTTGCCGCCCGACGATCTGGAAAGCCTGCTGATCGCCAATCCCGGCGCGCGGCAGAATATCGGTTCAACCCCGGAATGGCTGGTTGCGCAGGCACGGCGGGCGATGGCGCGGGGCGGTTCTGCGCTGTCATCGTTCCGCAATCTCAACCGCAATGAGCGTGTCGCGTCCGATGATAGATCGGTGCTGGTGACAACCGACGAATGGCTTGCGGCCGAGATCGCGCCCGATGCTCTGCCCGAACGGGCCGGGCCTGTCGTTCTGGGCATTGATCTGGGCGGTTCGCGCAGCATGTCGGCGGCGGCGCTCTACTGGCCGGAGACGGCGCGGCTTGAATGCGTGGCAGCCTTCCCGACGAAACCCGGCCTTGCGGATCGCGGCGCGGCGGACGGCGTGTCGGGCCGCTATGTCGAGATGAGCGACCGGGGCGAGCTGGTGACAATGGGCGACACGACTGTGCCCGTTGGCCGCTTCCTTGCGGACGTTGTGGCGCTTCTGGACGGGCAGGCACCGGCCGCAATCGTGGGCGACCGTTTCCGCCATGCGGAGTTTGTCGAGGCGCTGCGCGGGGCCGGGCTGGAGCGCGTGCCTTGCGTCTGGCGCGGCATGGGCTGGCGCGACGGCTCCGAGGACGTGGAGCGGTTCCGGCGGGCGCTGTTCGAGGGCAAGGTGTGCACCCTGCCGTCGCTGCTGCTGCGCTCCGCCTTCGCGGACGCAATCACAATCGTTGACCCGGCAGGCAATCACAAACTGGCAAAGGGCCGCTCGACCGGCCGGATCGACGCGGCGGCGGCAACGGTGCTGGCCGTGGCGCAGGGCGTTCGGATGACCGGCGCACCGAAAAGCAAAGGAGGGCGGATCGCATGGACCTAACCGCAAGAGCAAGCCGGATCATCGCGGCGCAGGGGCGCGCGGTGACATTGAAGCGCGAGGAACCGGGCGGCACCGACGCTTTCGGCGGCACGTTGCCGGGCACGGTGACGGACTATCCCGCGACGGCCGCAACGGCGCGCTACAGCGAAGAATTGGCGGCGCTGGCCGGTGGGCTGCTGGAGGTGGGCGACCTGCGCCTGTTCATGGCGGTGGAGGTGGCGGTGACACCGCAACCCGATGACAGCGTGACGGCCGAGGGCGAGGATTACCGCGTGGTGCGCGTCTCGCCTGTCGGGACGGCGGGCGCGGCTCACTACTACGACATGCAGGTGCGGCGTGACCCGGCGGTTTAGCAGGCATATCACGCGCGGCCCGCGCTGGCGGGCTTTGCGGCTGGAGGCGCTGCGCCGCGACGGCTGGGCCTGCGTCCAGTGCGGCGGGCGGCACCGGCTGGAGATCGACCATATCGAGGCGGTGCGCACCGCGCCCGAACGCGCCTTCGACCTGACCAATCTGCAAACGCTCTGCGCGTCCTGTCACACGCGCAAGACCCGAATTGAGTGCGGGCATCCCGTTCTCAGTCCCGAGCGCCAGCAATGGCGCGACCTGCTGACAATGCAGGACAACCTTTCGAGCACAGGAGAAACAAATGCTTGAATCGAAGAAACTGGAGCTTCGCCGCTCCGAAATCCGGCAAGAGCTGGCAACGCTGGCAGCCAAGCCGGAACCGACCGAGGATGAAGTGCGCAGCATGGAATCGCTCGACAAGGAATATCGCACGGCCGAGACCCGCTATCGCGCGGCGCTTGTGGCCGAGGATGAAGAGCGCCGCGAGGCCGGGGGCGAGCTGGAGACCCGCGACTCGAAGGAATGGGCCGAGATGCTGGGCCGCTTCGAGGTGCGCCAAGTCGCGGCGGCGCTCGACCACGGGCACCAGATCGACGGCGAAACGGCCGAGATCGTGCAGGAGCTGCGCAGCCAAGGGGCCTATCAGGGCATCCCGGTGCCGTGGCAGGCGCTGGAGCGCCGGGCCGGTGAAACCATCGCAAGCGGCACCCCGGACCCGATGCAGACCCGGCCGATCATCGACCGGCTGTTCCCGCAATCGGTGGCGAGCCGCATGGGCGGGCAGATGGTCAATATCGGGCAAGGCGAGCTGGAATATCCCGTCGCCACGTCCGGCGCATCGGTGGGCTGGCAAGCGTCCGAGACGGGCGACGTGGCAAGCCCGAGTGCCTACGCCACGACCGACAAGCCGCTTGCGCCTGACAACACGCTGGGCGTCCAGATGAAGATCACGCGCAAGACCCTGAAACAGTCGGGCGCGGCTCTGGAGCAAGCGGTGCGCCGCGATATGAACGGCGCGATTGCGCAGGAAATGGACCGCGCGGCCTTCCTGGGCGCGGGTTCCAGCGGCGAGCCGCTGGGCGTCATCGCGGGCGCTTCGACCTACGGCATCACGGAAACGGCCGTTGATGCGGCGGCGGCATGGTCGGCGTTCCGGTCGGCGGTGGTGCGGTTCATGACGGCGAACGCGGCGGGCAGCCCGGACGCGGTGCGCCTGCTGATCCGGCCCGAGGTCTGGGACGCGATGGACGGCACCTATATCGACACCGGCACGGGCGTAACGGAATGGGACCGGCTCACCCGCAACATTCCGGCGGGCAATGTCGCCATGTCTCCGAACGCGCTGGCCGATCCGACCGGCAGCCCGGCGGCGTCCAATGCGCTGTTGACCACGAACGCGGGCGGCGTCTCGCCTTTCTTCGTGGCGACGTGGGGCGCGGTCGATCTGATCCGCGACCCCTACACCGACGCGGCGTCCGGTGGCCTGCGCCTCACGGCGCTTGCGACGATGGACATCACGGTGGCGCGGGCCGCGCAGCTCGAAGTCCTGACAGGCGTCCAGTGATGCTCTGGGGCGGTGTAGCAGGCGGTGCGCTGGAGCCGCGCCGCCTTGACGGGGGGCGCGTTCGCATTGCGGGCGCGTTCCCCTACGGTTCGCCTGCCGAGCTGGGCCGGGGGCGTGTGGAGGTTATCGCTTCCCGCGCCTTCGCGGCCCGGCTGGAGGCTGGCGAGGATATTCACCTTCTGAGCGGGCACGACTTCGAGAAGCCGCTTGCCAGCCGCGCGGCGGGCACGCTGGAGCTGCGCGACGGTGACGACGCGCTGAGCTTCGAGGCGACAATCGCGCCGGAAACGACATGGGCGCGGGACTTTCTCGCAGCGCATGACGCGGGGCTGATCCGGGGGCTTTCACCCGGCTTTCGCGTCTCGCCCGATGGCGAGCGGATCGAAGCGCGGTCGGGCGTTGTGCGGCGCACGATCACAGCGGCGGAGCTGTTCGAGCTGAGCGCGGTCACGCGGCCCGCCTATGAGGGCGCGCAGATCGAGGCGCGGAATTGGAACGCGACCGAGGCGGCACCCGATGACGGGCTGCGCCGGGCGCTCAATCGCTGGAGGGCATGATGGAGATTTTGCAACGCGACGAGGCCGTGCCCGCGTCCTATCCCGCGATTCCGTCTGGGCTTTCGATGGCGGCAATGATGCTCAATGCGTCGGCGCTCTGGGCGCGGATCGAAACGCACACCGCGCACCGCTTCACAACGCGCGAGGTGGTCTGGACAGTGGAAGGGCCGGGCGAGTTCAAGCCCGATCTGCAACCCGCGACGATCACGGCGCGCGAGGTCTGGGACGGCGTGGCGTGGATCACGGCGAACCTGTCGGGCGGGCCGCTTGGCGGCGTCCTGCTGGCCGGTGCAGGGCCTTACCGGATCACGGCGGACGTGGGCGGCGGTGACGTGCCCGCGCCCGTCTCCGAGGCTTACAGGCGCTTGGCCGAGTATCTGGCCGAGGATGGCAACCCGGCGGGCGCGTCCAGCTACAGCTACCGGCTGGGCGACGTGGAAGAAACGACACAACGCAGCCCGGCGCATGTCGCGCGGGCGCTGCAAAACTCGGGCGCGGCCGATCTGCTGCGCACATTTAGGAGGGCCTGACAATGGGTATTCTCGACATATTCAAGCGCAAGGCACCGGAAACGCGGGCGAGCGCGTCGGGCTTCACGGCCGAAATCATGTCGGCGCGGGAAAGCTATATCAGCGGGCGGCGCGGGCTGGCCGAGCTGACCGCGACGGCGCAAACCTGCGTTTCCCTATGGGAAGGCGCGATGACGCTGGCCGAGATCAACGGGACCGACCTGATCGGGCGGCGCGTGCTGGCGATGGCCGGGCGCAGTCTGGCGTTGCGCGGTGAAGCGGTGTTCCTGATCCGCGACGACCGGCTTGTGCCCGTATCGGATTGGGATTTGTCCACCCGCGACGGCGAGCCGCGCGCTTATCGGCTGAGCGTGTCGGAGGCGGGCGGCGGGCGCACGCAAACCGCCTTGGCGGGCGAGGTGCTGCACCTGCGCATCGGATCTGATCCGGTCGCGCCTTGGCTGGGCGTGGCACCGCTCAAGCGGGCGCAGCTTACGGCCGGGATGCTGCACGCGGTCGAGACGGCGCTTTCCGAGGCTTTCGAGAACATGCCGCTGGGTTCGCAGATCGTGCCTTTCCCCGAAACCGAGGATACCGACCTGACCAAGCTGGCGCGGGGCTTTAAGGGCGCGCGCGGCAAGCTGCTGTTGCGGGAATCGGTGCAGGTGACGGCGGCGGGCGGGCCTGCCCCGGCGCAGGACTGGAGGCCGAGCGACGTAACCCCGGACCTGAGCCGGGCCATGACGCGCGAGACGCTCACAGCGGCGCGTGACAGCGTGTGTGGAGCCTTCGGCGTCCTGCCGGGCTTGCTCTACAACGCGACCACGGGGCCGCTTGTGCGCGAAGCACAGCGCCACCTTGCGCAATACACGCTCCAGCCCGTCGCGGCGCTGCTGGCCGAGGAAGCAACGGAAAAGCTGGGCCAGCCGGTCGCGGTGGACGTGATGCAGCCGCTCCAAGCCTATGACGCGGGCGGACGTGCCCGAGCGGCGGCCGGGATCGTGCAGGCGTTGGCGCAGGCGAAAGAGGCGGGCGTTGATGCTGACACGGCAATGAAGCTGGTGGGCTGGAATGCCGAGGGCTAAGCGGCAAAAGGTCAGATCGGCGCAACGCATGGCAACGACAATGGCGGTTGTCATTGTTCGCGACTTTCGCGACGGCGTGATCGGTTCCAAGTTCGCCTATGAAGGCTGTTTCATCGCGGAATTGAGATCGTCGCTTTGCCTTGCGGGCTGGCCGTGGCCGGTGGCCGATGAGGCGGCGCGCAATGTCGTGGCCGAGGCGCTACGGCTTGCGCGGGCGGTGAGGCCGACATGGACCGAGGGGCAGCGGGCCTTTGTCGGCGTCGAGGTCAAGGATTCCGTCTGTCGCCAGTGCGGCGTCGGACTGCGCGAGCGGCAGGTGCACTATTGCTCCAATAGGTGCGCGAAGGCATGGAACGCGGCATTCAATGCAGAAGCGGCTTAGCTTTCTGGAGCCGCCCGCGTTTTGCGAGAGGTGCGGCAGTCAACTGCCACCCGAGGCCGAGCGCGTTCATAACAAGGTCTATTGCACACCGGATTGTCTGGCAGCGCACTATGCCGAGCTGCGCAAGAGTCCCGTTCGGCGGCTGAATTGCGCCCATTGCGGCGCATCGTTCAAGACGACCGACCCGCGCAAGGTGTTCTGCACCCCGCGATGCGCCAAGCTGGATTACAAGCGGCGCACCCGGCCGAAACCGCCCGTGCCCGCGCCGCGTATCTGTCCCGAGTGCGGCACCACGTTCCAGCCCAAAACCGACAAGCGCGTGTTCTGCTGTCACACCTGCGCTTGCGTCTTTGGCAACCGGCGCAGGCGGCGGGCCAAGGGCTGACCCGCTTTGCGCGTAGGCGGGTAGGATGCGCCAACCTTTCCACAATATCGCCTTAAACAACTGATATATAAGGATAATTATGGGGAAAGTGGCGGAGAGAGAGGGATTCGAACCCTCGGAGCCCGTGAAGGCTCAACGGTTTTCGAGACCGCCCCGTTCGACCACTCCGGCATCTCTCCGCGGGGTTTGGGCGGGGCGTTTAATGATCTTCGCGGGCCGAGACAAGGGGATTTTGCATTGTTCGGCCACAGAATCCGCCTAGGCCACCGACTCATAAACCCGCAACCAGATGCGTGTGGCTGCCAGCTTGACGAGGGCGAGGAAGTTCGCGTCGTGTTTTTCGTATCGGGTTGCGATGGCGCGGTAGTGCTTGATTTTCGAGAAGAAGCGCTCAATCCGGTTTCGGCGACGGTAGGCGATTTGGTCCAGCGGCGGCGGTGCGGTTCTTCGCGGGATCGGGCGGATGACGGCCCGGGCACCGATATCGGCCAGTCTGTGGCGCAGGCGGTTGCTGTCATAGGCAGCGTCCGCCAGCAGGGTCTGTCCCGGTCCGATGGTGCCGATCATGTCGTCGGCCGAGCGCCCATCATGGGCCTGCCCTGCCGTCAGCTTCAACGTGATCGGCAGACCGTTGGCATCGGTCACAGCGTGGATTTTGGTCGTCAGACCGCCCCGCGAGCACCCCATGCAGACGGCTCGAAGGTCAGCCACACGGGCGGTGCCGGCGGGCGCTTCGCCCCCCTTTTTGCGTTGGCCCCATGCTGGTGAACGCGGATGGACGAGCTGTCGACCGACTGCTCCGACCCCTCATAAGCGGCTGAAACCGCTTCGAATATCCGATCCCATACGCCCAGACGCGCCCACCGCACGAAACGGTTGTAACAGGTCGTGTAGGGGCCGTAGCGCTCGGGAATGTCCGCCCAGGGCGACCCGGTCCGCAGCCGCCAGTAGATACCGTTCAGGACCCGCCGGTCATCGACCCGCGGCACCCCGCGCGGCTTGTTCGGCAGAAGCGGTTCGATGATCGACCATTCGAAGTCGGTCAGCTCGTAGCGACGTCGGGACATGCTGCTCTCCTCTTTCCAGAAAGTGAATCAACAAACCCCGAACAGCGCTAGTCATTTATGAGTGCGTGACCTAGACTTGAGGTCAATACCAATGACCCCGGAGGATGCGTGCCCAGACAAGCACAGCTGATTGCGTTGCGTGCCGCCACCCTGACCGTCCTGCTGTTGCTGGCTGCAGGTCCGGGCCGGGCCGCCGAGCGCGCCAATATCGAGGCGTCCCTCGATGTCACCGGTTTCGGTGTCGCGATTGATGGTATCGCGCTTACCGCGGTGGAAGCGCCGCGCCTGCGCCGGGGGCAGGGGCTGTGACCTTGCGGTTGGTGTCATCAATGACGGCGGCGATGCTGGTGGCGCTGCTCTGGGCCGGCGCGGCGCTTGCCGAGCGGACCGAGCGGCTTGAGGTGCTCCTCGACGCTCTCCGCCTCGACCAGACCGTCCGCATCATGCGCGCCGAGGGTCTGGTCTATGGTGCGGGTCTTGCCCGCGACATGATGCCCGACGCCGACATGGACAGCTGGATGGGCAGGGTCGACAAGATCTATGACATCGACAAGATGCGTGCGCTCGTGGCCGCGCGGCTGGAAAAGGAACTTGCCGGCGTGCCGCTCGGCCCGATAAACGCGTTCCTCGGCTCCGAGCTCGGCGAGGAGATCGTGACCCTAGAGCTGGCGACGCGAGAGGCATTCCTCGACCCCGCCGCCGAGCAAGCCGCCCGCGCCCGGTATGCCGGTATCAAAGGGGAGAAGGGGCGGATCGCGCGTCAGATCGAGACGCTGATCGCCGACAGCGATCTTGTGGAACGCAACGTCACCGGCATTCTCAATGCCAATCTCATGCTCTATCGCGGGCTGGCCGACGGCGGGGCCTACGAGCTGACGGAGGAGGACATGCTGCTGGATGCCTGGTCTCAGCAGGACGAGATACGGGCAGACAGTGCCCAGTGGCTCGGCGCTTACCTGCTGACGGCATATCGTCCTCTCTCCGGTGACGCGGTGGATGAATACATCTCGTTCTGGCGCACCGCGGAGGGCCGCGCGCTCAACCGCGCGCTTTTCGCCGCTTTCGACAGGATGTACGGCGAGATTTCCTATCTGCTGGGCCGTGCGATGGCCCAGCACATGCGCAGCCAGGAACTTTGAGGCGCAGGCGCGCTGACGGGCGATTCCACCTTGACACCCGGCCGATTTCCCCCGATAAGCGCGCACTCCGGCAGGATATGGCCTGACCGGATCGATGTAATTACGCCCGTCACACAGGGCGCGCCGTCCGAGGTGGCCGCAGGCCGCAACGCCCGTCGAGGGGACCACAGGACGCGGAAGTGAAAGGAAGATGCGGATGTTTGCGGTCCTCAAGACCGGCGGCAAGCAGTACAAGGTCCAGGCCGGAGATACGCTCCGCGTGGAAAAGCTTGCGGCGGACGCCGGTGAAAAGGTTCAATTCAACGAGATTCTGATGCTGGGCGGCGACAAGCCGGTCATCGGATCGCCGCTGGTGGATGGCGCGGCCGTGCAGGCCGAGGTGGTCGATCAGGTCAAGGGCGACAAGGTGATCCATTTCGTCAAGCGCCGGCGCAAGCACAGCTCGCAGCGCAAGAAGGGCCACCGACAGCAGCTGACCGTTCTGCGCGTGACCGAGATCCTTGAAAGCGGCGCCGACAAGTCCGGCGTCAAGGCCGCCATCGGCGCCGGCAAGGTTGCGGGCACGGCCGAGCCGGCCAAGGCGGCGGGCAAGCCGGCTGCGAAACAGGCCGCCCCCAAGGCCGAGGCGACGGCACCGGCCGCGGCTGACGACCTGACGGCCATCACCGGGATCGGCCCGGCCGCCGAGAAGAAGCTGATGGAAGCGGGCGTCACGACCTATGCCCAGCTGGCAGAGCTGGACGCGGACACCTTCGAAGCCGTCAAGGTCAAGCCTGAATGGATTGAACAGGCCAAGGAACTGGCCAAGTAGTCCGACGAGATAGGAGAGAACGAGATGGCACATAAGAAAGCAGGCGGTTCCTCGCGTAACGGACGCGACTCCGCGGGTCGTCGCCTTGGCGTGAAGAAGTACGGTGGCGAGGCTGTCATCCCCGGCAACATCATCGTGCGTCAGCGTGGCAACAAGTTCTGGCCGGGCGAGGGCGTCGGCCAGGGCAAGGACCACACCCTTTTCGCCACCTCCGAGGGCGCCGTTAGCTTCCGCAAGGGGCTCAAGGGGCGCACTTTCGTATCGGTCATGCCGGTAGCGGAGGCCGCGGAGTAAGCCGACCTCAAGAGGTTTAGCACCATCGGGGGATCGGCGCGGGCCGGTCCCCCTTTTCGTTTCCGGGGCGCGCGAAACGCCCTGTCCCCGGTTCGGGCCGCCGCGCGGCCCTGCGTTTGGAGGAGAACGCCATGAAACTGGAGACGATGGAAAATCTCGGCGCATCTCAGCCCGAGATCGAGGCGGAGACGTTCATCCTGCGCCCGCCGCGCCCGTCGGACGCGGGGCTGATTACCCTGTATACCGGGGATGAACGCCTTGCATGGAACACCGCGACCATCCCGCACCCGCTGCCGCCGGGCGCGGCCGAGGCGTTCATCGACCGCGCGCAGGCCACCGACCGCGCCGAGGATGTCTGGATAATCGACGGCACACGGTCGCATGGCAGCGAGGTGATGGGCGCCGTCGGGCTGAAGCGGGTGGACACCGGGCAGTGCGAATTGGGCTACTGGGTCGCGCAGCCCCATTGGAACACCGGTATCGCGACCGCGGCCATCGCGGCGCTGCTGGAGGCCAACCCGCTCGGGTGCAGAACGATCTTTGCCTCCGTCTTTCAGGATAACCCCGCCTCGGCCCGGGTACTGACCAAGCGCGGCTTCAGGTATCTTGGTGATGCCGAAACCTTCTCGGTGGCGCGCGGCGCGCGCGTGCCCACATGGACCTACAGTCTCAAACTGGATTGAGCCGCGCGCGGCCTTTGCGTAAAGGATACCCCATGAAATTCCTCGATCTCGCAAAGGTCCACATCCGCTCTGGCGCGGGAGGTGCGGGCTGCGTCAGCTTCCGCCGGGAGAAATACATCGAGTTCGGCGGTCCCGACGGCGGCGACGGCGGTGGCGGCGGCTCGGTCTGGGCCGAGGCGGTCGACGGGCTCAACACGCTTATCGACTTCCGCTATCAGCAGCACTTCTTTGCCCAAAACGGCCAGCACGGCATGGGCAAGCAGCGAACCGGCAAGGACGGCTCTGACATCGTGCTACGCGTGCCCGTGGGCACGGAGATACTTGACGAGGACGGCGAGACGCTGATCGCCGATCTCACCCAGGTGGGGGAGCGTGTGCTGCTGGCCCGCGGCGGCAACGGTGGCTGGGGCAACGTGCACTTCAAGACATCCACCAACCAGGCACCGCGGCGGGCAAACCCGGGGCAGACGGGTGTGGAGCGGACGCTGTGGCTGAGGCTGAAGCTGATCGCCGATGTCGGGCTGGTGGGGCTGCCGAATGCCGGGAAATCCACCTTCCTCGCGGCCACGTCCAACGCCCGGCCGAAGGTTGCCGACTATCCCTTTACCACCCTGCACCCCAATCTCGGAGTGGTCGGGGTCGACGGGGCCGAGTTCGTGGTGGCCGACATTCCCGGCCTCATCGAGGGTGCGCATGAGGGGCGGGGACTGGGCGACACCTTTCTGGGGCACGTGGAGCGCTGCGCGGTCCTGCTGCATCTGGTCGATGGCACGTCGGGTACGCTGCTTGAGGACTACCGCACCATCGTGGACGAGCTCGAAGCCTATGGCGGCGCCCTGGCCGACAAGCCGCGCGTGACAGTACTGAACAAGATCGACGCCCTGGACGACGAGGAGCGCGCATTCCTGCGCGACGAACTGGCCGAGGCGTCGGATGGGCCGGTGCTGCTGATGTCGGGCGTCTCGCACGAGGGAGTCACCGAGGTGCTGCGCGCCCTCAAGGCGCGGATCGACGAGGACAGGCTGCGACAGGCGGCCGGAGAGCACGAGCCGGAACCGTGGCACCCCTGAGCACCGCCAAGAGAATCGTCGTCAAGATCGGCTCGGCTCTGTTGGTGGACCGCGCGACCGGGGCTTTGCGGGACGAGTGGCTGGCCGCGCTGGCCGTAGACGTGGCCCGGTTGCGGGCGCGGGGCGCCGACGTGATCCTCGTCTCGTCTGGCTCCATCGCACTCGGGCGCGCTGCGCTTGGCCTGCCGGCGGCGGAACTCACGCTCGAGCAGAGCCAGGCGGCCGCGGCGGTCGGGCAGATCCAGCTTGCCCACGCCTATGAACGCGCCCTCAGCGAACACGGTCTTCGCGCGGCGCAACTGCTGGTGACGCTGGAGGACAGCACCGACCGGCGCCGCTATCTCAATTCCCGCGCGACGCTGGAACAGCTTCTGACGCTCGGCACGGTGCCCATCGTCAACGAGAACGACACCGTGGCCACCGACGAAATCCGCTACGGCGACAATGACAGGATGGCAGCGCAGGTGGCCGTGACCGCTGGCGCCGACAAGCTGATCCTGCTCAGTGACGTGGACGGGTTCTATTCCGGCAATCCCGCGCAGGACCCGGAGGCGACCCGCTTCGACGTGATCGCGACGATCACGCCGGAGATCGAGGCAATGGCGGGCGATGCCGGCTCGGGGCTTTCCAAGGGTGGCATGAAAACCAAGCTGATGGCGGCGCGTACGGCCACCGCCGCGGGGTGCGACATGGCCATTACCGAGGGATCGGTGCTCCACCCCCTGGCGAGACTCGAAAGCGGTGCCCCGGCCACCTGGTTCAGCGCGCAGGGTGATCCCCGGCAGAAGCGCAAGCAATGGATTGCCGCGATGAAACCAAGGGGGCGGCTCACGGTGGATGCGGGGGCGGCCGCAGCCCTGACCGACGGCAGCAGCTTGCTTCCCGCCGGGGTAAGCGCGGTGTCGGGCCGTTTCGGGCGTGGCGATCCGGTAGAGATCGTGGGGCCCGATGGCCGGGTGCTGGGGCAGGGGCTCACGCGGTACGACGCCGCCGATGCCGAGCGTATTCGCGGCCTGCGCACGCCCCAGATCGAGCCGGTCCTTGGCTATCCCGCCCGCGGCCCGCTGGTGCATCGCGACGATATGGCGTTCTAGGCCGTGCCGGTGATAGGATCGTGCCGGCCCGAAACAGGAGCAGACCCAATGAAGGATCTCGATGACATTCCCGCCCTGATGGCCGATATCGGCGCGCGTGCCCGTGCCGCCGCAACCGTGCTTGCAACCGCCCCGGCCGAGGTGAAAAGACATGCGCTGGAGTCCGCGGCCGATGCCGTCTGGGCCCGTCGCGCGGACATCATGACCGCAAACGAGAGGGATCTCGAATACGGCCGCGACAAGGAGCTGTCGGAGGCGATGATGGACCGGCTGCTGCTGACCGAGGAGCGCATCCGGGCAATGGCCGATGGCCTGCGCGCGGTGGCTGCGCAGGACGATCCGGTGGGCGAGGTGCTGGCCGAGTGGGAGCAGCCCTCGGGCCTGCACATCCGCCGCGTGCGGACGCCCATCGGTGTGATCGGCGTGATATATGAAAGCCGACCCAACGTGACCGCCGATGCCGGGGCGCTGTGCGTGAAATCCGGCAACGCGGTGATCCTGCGCGGCGGGTCGGAAAGCTTTCATTCCTCGGTGGCCATCCATGCCGCGTTGGTCGAGGGGCTGCAGGCCGCCGGCCTGCCCGACGACGCGATCCAGCTGGTCCCGACCCGCGACCGCGCCGCGGTCAAGGAAATGCTGACCATGACGGACACCATCGACGTGATCGTGCCGCGCGGGGGCAAGGGGCTTGTCGGGCTGGTCCAGTCCGAGGCGCGCGTGCCGGTCTTTGCCCATCTCGAAGGCATCGTGCATGTCTATGTCGATGCCGGGGCCGATCCCGAAAAGGCGTTGCGCGTGGTCATGAACGCCAAGACGCGGCGCACCGGGATCTGCGGCGCGGCGGAATGCCTGCTGCTTCATCGCGACATCGTGGACACCATCGGGCAGGGGCTGGTGCGGGCGCTGATCGATGCCGGGGTCGAGGTGCGCGCCGACGCGACGCTACAGGCGATCAGCGGGACGCACGCGGCCGAAGAGGGCGATTGGGGATGCGAGTACCTCGACAGCGTGATCGCGGCGAAGGTTGTCGATGACATCGACGCGGCGATCGCCCATATCCGCGCACACCATTCCGCGCACACCGACTGTATCATCACCGAGGATGATGCGGCGGCGGCCAGGTTCTTTGCCGAACTCGACAGCGCGATCCTCATGCGCAACGTATCCACGCAATTTGCCGATGGCGGCGAGTTCGGAATGGGGGCCGAGATCGGTATCGCGACGGGCAAGCTGCACGCTCGCGGACCCGTCGGTGCGGCGCAGCTTACCAGTTTCAAGTATATTGTGGAGGGCGACGGCACGATTCGCGCCTAGAACCTGATCTCGGCCGCGGTATCGGAAAGATGGACGTCGCAGCGGCGGCGGTGCCGTGCGAGGTGCTCGGGCAGCAGCAGGAACTGCACGGCCGCCGGGCCCACCTCGGCGTCGGGGACGGCATCCTGCAGCAGGTGCCAAAGGCGCGGATCGGGTGCAATCTGCGGGCCTTGCGCCGTCACGCGCCACCCGCCTGCGTTTTCCGTGACACTGATCCGCCCGCCGGAGACGAGCGGCTGCTCCGCGCAGAGCATGGCCAGCAACGCCGCCTTGACCTCGGAGCGCATGACATCGCCCTCCACCAGCCAATCGACCCGCGTGCGTGTATCCGCGTATACGTGACCGAGAATCTCCGCCACCGTGCCGGCCGAGGTCTGTTCGTGGACCCCCGACTCGCCGAAAGCGAGCCGAAACAAGCGGATGCGGGCCGACGCATTGCTGGCGCTTTCGGTGACGAGCGACAGTTCCGGCCCCCGCGGCACGCCAGACATCTCCAGCAACTCCAGCCCGTTGGCCACCGCGCCCACGGGGCTGATCAGGTCATGGCAGATGCGCGACCCTATTAGGGCGGCCATCTTGTCGTTAGACTGCGCCATGCGGCCCTCTTGCGTGGAAGGACAGGACCATGTCAGACCTCAACTCCTTGCTCGAACCGGGAATGCTGGTCCGGCACCCCGACAGGCCGGACTGGGGCACAGGGCAGATCCAGTCCAACATCGGCGGCCGGATCACGGTGAACTTCCAGGAGGCCGGGAAGGTGGTCATCGACGGCTCTCGCGTTGCGTTGCTGCCGGTGATTGATCCATGATCGCGGTTACCAAAGCGTTAAAAGATATACGAAATCGTGCATAACACACGCTTAAGTAGTATGCCAAGCGCGGGGCGCTGTCCCGTTGTCAATTCCGCCCGGTATGCCTAGAACCGTCACCGGAAGGGGTGAGGCGCGGATGGCCGGAAACCAGCAGCAGTTCAGCGTCAGATTGGCCGCCTCGGACGCCGATTTGCGCGCCGCGCAGCGGTTGCGCTACGAGGTGTTCGTCGAGGAGCTGGGCGGTGACGGCGAGATGGTGGATCATCACGCACGGCTCGAACGGGATCGATTCGACCCGTATTTCGACCACCTTCTGCTCATCGACAGGTGCCGTGATGACAGGGTCATAGGGGTTTACCGTCTCTTGCGCTGTGACCAGGCCGACCGGCTGGGCCAGTTCTACTCGGAGGACGAGTATGATCTCACGGTGCTAAAATCGTCGGGCAGGCGCCTGATGGAGCTTGGCCGATCCTGCGTGGCGCCGGATTACCGGGGCGGACCTGCCATGTACCACCTCTGGAACGGCCTTGCGCGCTATGTCATTGTACATGATATCGAAATCCTGTTTGGCGTGGCCAGTTTCCACGGTACGGACCCGCAGGCGCTGGCACAGCCGCTGTCGCTGCTTCATCATCGCCACCTCGCGCCGCCACGGCTTCGGGTGCGCACGCAGGCGCCGCATTACCAGAGGATGGACCTCCGGCCCGAGACGCGCATCGACAGACGCGCTGCGATGCGCGAGGTGCCCGCCTTGATCAAGGCATATCTCCGGCTGGGCGGCTATGTCGGCGATGGCGCCTTTGTCGACCACGCGTTCAACACCACCGATATCTGCCTCGTGATGGATACAACACGCCTTAGCGAGTTGCAAAAATCCATTTATACCAAGGACGTTACAACGTGAGTTTCACGTGGCACGGCGATCAGCCGCCCCCGGCTTTTACCTTTACGGCCGCTGGCTGCGCCCGGGCCGCGATGCGCGGCGCCGTGCTGGGGCTGGTCCTGCTGTGCGGCGTGGTCCTGATGGTCATGTTGCGCTCGATCGAACGGCCCTTGCACGGGATGCGCCGCCCGTGGACGCCGTTCATCACGCAGGCGGTTTGCCGGACGGTATTCGTGGTGCTAGGCATGCGGCACGAAACCCGGGGCCGGCGCATGGACCAGCACGGGGCGGTGGTTGCCAACCATTCATCATGGCTGGATATCTTCGCGCTCAATGCGCGCAAGCGGGTCTATTTTGTTGCCAAGTCCGAGGTCGCGGGCTGGCCGGGAATCGGCTTTCTCGCGCGGCTGACGGGCACCGTGTTCATCACCCGCGATCCCCGGCAGGCGCACGCCCAACAGGCACAGTTCGACGAACGTCTGAGGGCGGGGCACAAGCTGTTGTTCTTCCCCGAGGGAACGTCGACAGACGGGATGCGCGTTTTGACATTCAAATCAACGCTTTTTCAGGCGTTCTTCAATGACGGCCTGCGGCAGGACATGCACATTCAGCCGGTCACGGTCGTCTATACCGCGCCGCCGGGCGAGGATCCGAGGTTCTACGGGTGGTGGGGTGACATGGCGTTCGGTGGTCACATGCTCCGCGTGCTGGCGGTCCGCCGGGGTGGTGGCGTGCGGGTCATCTACCATGATCCGCTGCCGGTGCCCCGTGCGGCGGGGCGCAAGGATCTCGCCGCGCGGGCCGAGGCCGCGGTTCGCAGCGGAATGCCGCCGGAGCGTCAGGCGGCGGGTTAACCGGGGTCCATGGCCGCGATGAGCCGCCCGAGGGCGGTGGCCGGATCGTCCGCATCCCAGATCTCGGCGCCGATTCCGAAAAAGTCCGTTACCGGGGCAAGCTCGTGGATGATCCCGGGATCGAGCGCCCGCTCGGCCACGACCGGCAGTTCGATCATCTGGCTCCACCATTCGAACAGCGCGTATTCCGCCCGGCTGCCGTCGCCAAGGGCGGTGTCGCCCACGGGTCCGAAGCTGACATAGTCAGCCCCCGCCTCGCCTGCCGTCATCCCCTGGTGCCGCGACGTGCCGCAGAACGCCCCGACGATTGCATCCTGTCCAAGTGTCTTGCGCGCCTGGCGAACCTGGCGTGCCCCGTCGGGCAGGTGCACGCCGTCGAGGCCGAGACGTTCGGCCAGGATCACATGGCTGTCGATCACGATCGCCACCTCGCGGGCGTGCGTCACCTCCCTGCAGGCATCAGCGGCGCGCGCCAGGGTCGACTCGTCGTGGCTTGCCAAGGCCAGCCTGACACAGGCGACGGGATGCGCGTCCAACACCCGGGCCAGCGTGTCGGGAAACCGCGATGGTGCGATCTCTGGCGGCGTGATGAGATAGATCTGCGGCTTCTCGGGCTCGGCCATTGGGGGCTCCTCGGCTTTCGTTCCGCGCCCCTATACCGGCGCGCGCCGCGGTCTGTCCATCGCTGCGGGGGTATTTGACGCAACCTTCCGCGCGGGGCTTTTCAGGCAGGCGGCCGGCGGCTATGAGGCGGCAACGCCGACCGGAGAGACCATGCCGACATCGAATCCGCAGCCCGCCTTCGTGCTCGTGCGCCCGCAGATGGGCGAGAACATCGGCGCCGCGGCGCGCGCGATGTGGAACTTCGGGCTGGACCGGATGCATCTCGTGGCGCCGCGTGACGGCTGGCCCAATCCGGCCGCCGACGCGATGGCCAGCGGCGCAGGGCGGCTTTTGGACGCGGCGCGGCTGTCCGGCGACCTGTCCGGCGCGGTGGCGGATGCCCATTACGTCTACGCCACCACGGCCCGCGCGCGGGGGCTGACCAAGCCGGTGTTCTCGCCCGAGGCCGCGATGCAGGATGCCGCCGCGCGCATCGCGGCGGGCGAACGGGTGGCGGTGCTTTTCGGGCCCGAGCGCGCGGGGCTGGAAAATGCCGACGTGGCCCGTGCCAACGCGGTGATCAACGTTCCCGTGAATCCCGACTTTCCCAGTCTCAACCTCGCGCAATGCATCCTGCTGACAGCCTATGAATGGCGCCGCGCCACGACCGAGATCACGGCGGAGCGCATAGACATGGCCCGCGCCGAGTGGGCCAACCATACCGAGATCGAGAAACTGGCCGACCACTACGAGCAACGGCTGGACGCGGCCGGGTTCTTCTTTCCCGCCAGCAAGGCGGAGGGGATGAAGACCAACCTGCGCAACATGTGGAGCCGGATGCCGCTGACCCGGGCCGACGTGCAGACGCTGCACGGGATGCTGCGGCAGATGGTCCGCTGGAAGGAGCGGGGCGACTAGCTTGAAGCGGGCCGGGACGCGCACTAACGTTGCGGCGACACGCGGGAAAGGCAGGGCATGAGCGGAAAGCGCAGCATCTTCGAGGAGGTCGGCGAGGGCGCGGCAGGGCGCGCGGCGCCGCAGGGCGGAATGATCGGCCGCGGCCGTCGCGGAGCGCGGCGGGCCGTGCGCGTCTGGCTGATGACGCTGTTCGCGCTGGTGGTGACGATGATCGCCGTGGGCGGGCTGACACGGCTGACCGACAGCGGCCTGTCGATCACCGAGTGGAACGTCGTCAGCGGCGCAGTGCCACCCATGGACGCCGCAACGTGGCAAGAGGAATTCGAGAAATACAAGGCGATACCGGAGTACCGGTTGCAGAACCGCGGCATGAGCCTGCAGGAGTTCAAGGTCATCTACTGGTGGGAATGGGGGCACCGTCAGCTCGGCAGGGTGATCGGGCTTGTCTGGGCGGTCGGTTTCCTCGCTTTCCTGCTCACGCGGGCGATCCCCCCGGGCTGGACCGGGCGCCTGCTGGGGCTGGGGGTTCTGGGCGGCGCGCAGGGCGCGATCGGCTGGTGGATGGTTGCCTCCGGCCTGACGGGCGAGATGCTGGACGTTGCCAGCTACCGGCTGGCCGTTCACCTCGGGCTCGCCTTCGTCATCCTCGGCCTGATCGCGTGGTATGTCATGCGCCTTGGCCGCGAGTCCGCCGACCTGATGCAGGCACGGCGCGGGCGCGAGCCCCGGCTGTTCGGGTTGTCCACCGGGCTGTTGCATCTCTGTTTCATCCAGATCCTGATCGGGGCGCTGGTGGCCGGGATCGACGCGGGGCGCAGTTTCACCGACTGGCCGCTCATGGCGGGCGGGGTCTTGCCGGTCGACTTCTGGATGGCGGACCTGGGCTGGCGCAACCTGTTCGAGAACCCCGGTTTCGTCCAGTTCGCTCATCGAATGGTCGGGTATCTGCTGCTGATCTTTGCCATTGTGGTCTGGCTGAAAGGCCGCAAGAGCGCCAACCGGGCGACGCGGACGGCCTTTTCCGCCTTCATGGTGGCGCTCTTGGCGCAGGTGGTGATGGGGGTCGTCACCGTGATCCACGCCGCGCCGTGGCAAATAGCGATCCTGCACCAGTTGCTGGCCGTGTTGGTCTGGGTGCTGATCCTGCGGGCACGGTTTCTAAGCCAGTACCCGCTGTCGCAATCGGTGAGGGGATGACACCATGACCGCATTCGACGCGCTGATGGCCCATGCCCGGGAAACGCAGGCGCTGGCCCAGGTGGCCGGACGGTTGAGCTGGGACCAGGAAACCGTGATGCCGCGCGGCGCCGCCGGGCAGCGGGCCGAGGAGGCCGGCGCGATCGAAGCGGTGCTGCACGCGCGCCGGGTTGATCCGCGCGTGGGGGACTGGCTGGCCGAGGCCGAGGCGCCCGATG
>NZ_JBISDG010000044.1:0-26318 GCF_044472985.1 Roseovarius salis
GCCCCCGGCGGGCCGGCCGAGCGGCTTGCCGCGCTCGACCACGCGGAGGGCGCGCTGATCCTGCGCTGGTGCGACGGCGCCGAGCAGCGCCTTGCCGACCGCGATCTGCGACTCGCCTGCCAATGCGCGCAATGCCGCGAGGAAATGAGCGGCGCGCGACTTCTCGACCCCGACACCGTGCCGCTCGACATCGCACTGACGCGGGTCTGGAGCGTGGGGAACTACGCGCTTGGCATGGCCTTCAGCGACGGGCACGACACCGGGATCTACACCTTCAAGGCGCTGCGCGCGCTGGCCGGGACGGAGCTCGAGGATGTCTGAACCGATGCCCCGGCGGCGCATCCGCGCCCAGGCCTCGGCCGGCGATCCGAACGCGATGGCCTTCATCCTCGACGCGCCGGTCCAGCCGGGCCGGTCGGGGCGGCTTGAGCCGACCGATGCAACACCGCTTGCGCAAGCGCTCTGCGCGCTGGAGGGCCTGTTGCGGGCTGAGGTCCGTGACGCAACGATCTGGGTCCGGAAAACCGCCGACGCGGATTGGGCAGCGCTGAAGCCCGCCATCGCCGCGGCTGTCCGAGATGTGCTTGACGAAACCCCGTATCCGCTCGGCGAAGATGACACGACCGGTGCCCCCGGCGCCGATCCCGACAGTGCGCTCCTGAGGGAAGTCGAGGCGCTGCTCGACGGGCAGGTCAACCCTGCGGTCGCGGCGCATGGCGGGCACATCGCTGCAGACCGCGTCGAGGGCGGCACGGTGTATCTGCGCATGTCCGGCGGCTGCCAGGGCTGCGCGGCCTCGGCAGCCACGCTGCGTCAGGGCGTTGAACGGATGCTGCGCGCTGCGTTGCCGCAGATCGGCGAGATCGTCGATGTCACCGACCACGCGGCGGGCAGCAATCCATATTACGCCCAAGGCGGTGGCGCGTCACCCGCCCTGAACCGACCGATCCCTGCCGAGGTCATCGGCTGGGAGGACGGACAGGTGACCGTGGATCCCGATTTCCTCGCACCGCGCCTCGGCCTGACGCCCGAGACGCTCCGCGAAGGTCTCCACAGTGGTTCCGTCGTCGGTGTCACGGAAACCGGCCAGGATGCGGATGCCGGCAAGACGCGGGTCGTCCTGCGCAGCGGCAGCCGGGCCTGGGCGGCCGAGATCGATGCGACCGGCGCGGCCCGCGAGATCCCGCCGCCGCGCGTGATCGAGGCGGCTGTCGGCAAGGAACAGGATCTCCCGGGCCGCGTCCGCGCCCATCTGGAAGCCCTGCCACCGGATGCAGTGCCGATCACCTACGGTGCCTTGGCGCGTGCGCTCGGGCTGTGGATGCCGGGCTCGGTCGGAAAGGTCACCGCCGCGCTGGAGACCACGATGCGCGAAGACGCAGCCGCAGGCCGGCCCTTCATCGCGGCGCGCGCGGTCAGCCGCGCGCGAGCCGAACTGCCCGCGAAGGGCTTCTTCGACCTCGCGCGCGCCCTCGCACGCGGACCGACAGAGGGCGAAAGCGAGCAGGACTTCCACGCGAGAGAGTTGGATCTTGCCGACAAGATGATTGGCAAGGCACAGGCCGCAAGCGAAGGCTCGCCACGGCTGCGCGCTTAGCGCGGTCACCGGCTCGGCCCGACCACGTTCATCTCGGCCGTCATGGTCCAGTGGACCACCTGCGTTACGAGCGGCGTGGACTGCAATTGACCTTCGGAATGCAGCTATCGGACTTCACACACATCGAATGACCTAGGTACCGCCGAAAATACAAGCGAGCCAGAGCGAGCCAGAGCGTGCCTCCCTCAGCCGATCTTTACGCCCCAGAACGAAGTCTGATCGGCGGCGAAGTAGCCATCCGCGGCGCGGAAGTTGCCCTGCAGCTCGACGGTGTCACCGACGGTGAGCGAGGCCATCGTCTGCAGCCACAGCGCCGTCGCCTCACCTGACGAGTTCGAGGCGGCGGTGATCGGCCTCATCGAGCGGCAGGTGTTGGCGCTCGTTCCGGGGCTTGGGAAGCTGGATCGGGACGAGGTCAGCGCCCCGGGTTCCAGACGGCCGCAATTGGCTCTGTACGCGGTTCTCACTGGCTGGGAGGGGCGGCCCTACAAGTCGCTGTCCGCCATCGCGCGCGCGATCACCGGCACACGTTGGAACGGCTGGGTGTTCTTTGGCTTGAAGTCGCGGAGGGCGCGGACATGACCAAGCCTATCGTGCGAAAACAGCGCTGCGCGATCTACACGCGCAAGTCCTCCGAGGAAGGGCTGGAGCAGGAGTTCAACAGCCTCCACGCCCAGCGGGAGGCTTGCGAGGCGTACATCGCCAGCCAGCACTCCGAGGGCTGGGTGCTGGTCCGCGATCAGTATGACGACGGCGGCATCTCGGGCGGGACACTGGAGCGTCACGGCCATTGCGCCGGTGATCAGCAATCTTCGGATGTCGCGCTGCCCCATCTTCGAGGTCTTCCCCAGCCTCTGCTTGCCGCCGGTGGAATGTTGACGCGGCACCAGCCCGAGCCAGGCGGCGAAATCTCGGCCGCGGCGGAACTGGTCCATGGGCGGGGCGAAGGTTTCCACGGCGAGCGCGGTGATCGGGCCGACGCCGGGCATCGTTCGCAGCCGCCGGGGCATTTCGGCCTCGTCCGACATGGTCTCGATCCTCGCTTTCAGATCCTTGAGCCTTTCCGTCAGGTGCGCGATCTGCTCGAGGAGCATCCGGCAGATGTCGCGGGCCAGTTCAGGCATGTCCGTGTCGGGGTCCTCGACCACCTTTGCCAGGCGCGGGACGAACCCGATGCCCGTGGGCGCGACATGCCCGAACTCGTAGAGATGCGAGCGCAGCGCGTTGATGGTCTCGGTGCGCTGCTTCACGAGCTGCTCGCGCGTGCGAAAGGCGATTGCACGCGCCTGCTGGTCGGCGGTCTTCGGCTCCACGAACCGCATGGTCGGCCGCAGCGCCGCCTCGACAATGGCCTCGGCGTCGGCCGCGTCGTTCTTCTGCCGCTTGATGAACGGCTTGACGTAGTGCGGCGCGATCAGCCGAACCTCATGACCCTGCTGCGTCACCTGCCGAGCCCAGTGATGGGCGCTGGCGTAGCCATCGGTCGCTCGGACTGGTGGCGCAACCGCTGGCAACCCTCCATCGCCACACGGCACTGCGGCTGCTCCGCCATGAACCGCGCGAACTGCGGCCGCGACATTTTCTTGCGAAACACGACAGAACCGTCCGCCTCCGCGCCGTGAACCTGGAACACGTTCTTTGCCAGATCGACGCCGATGATGGTAACCTCTCCCATGGATGCCCTCTCCTTCAGCTTGTGCTTCGACACCACGAGTTTGGCACATCGCGATGCCGTCAGGGGAGAGCGGCATCCACCCCATCTCCGTCCCTTCACTTCGAATGCTGGCGCGATCTGAAGGCCCTTTAAGGAAAACGGACATGGTCGCGTGACGGTTCAAGCCGCCTCGCTCCGCTTCAGCCACTTCTGCGCGAACGTCAGCTTTTCGCGAACGTGATCTGGTGTCACAAACGGGTAGAGATCGCTGACTCCAAGCGCCCGGTTCACGTGATTGAGAGCGACGCCGATTTCAATGGCCACGGTCAGAAGGCGCGCGCCGTCCTCCTCGCGATAGGCGTCATAGCCAGGTTCCGCGAACGTCTCCGAGGACAGGTGGGCCGCGGCGAAACTGTCGACCATGTCCACAAGGTGCAGGGCATGAGCCGCGCTTTCGGCCCAGTCCTCGTGCGGATGGGCCGAGGCGTAGGACGAGATGTAGGCGGTTTCCCAGCCTGTCGGTGGGCCGGCCTCGTAATGCCGCGTCAGGGCTGCGCCGTAATCCGTTGTCTCGTCGCCGAACAGCCCATTAAAATCGCTCGCGAACCCATCCGATGCGGCCAACCGCTCGAAGAGAAAATGCGCGATCTCATGCCGAAAGTGCCCGACCATGGTGCGATAGGGCTCGCCCAGTTGCTCTCGCCTGCGAACCCGCTCGGCAGCATCGCTTTCGGCCAGGTTGATCGTGACGAGGCCCGACGCGTGGCCCATGGTGATGTCGGCGGGGCCCGAGGCGGTGGCCTCCGACAGCATGTGGAATTCGGGGCGCGGGCAATCATCCGCCGCGCCGAACCAGCCCCAACGGCGCAGCCCGGCCAGGACCCGGCGCTTGGCCTGTTCTGCCTTCGACCAGAGCAGATCATTGCCGGCGACGGAAAGGTCCGGCAGGACGGTCGTGAGAGCGCAGCTTTCGCACAGGCCGCTGTCGGCGCCCGCGACCCAGTTGCAAGCGATCTGCTCCCGATTGGCACAGAACGGGGCTTCAGTCTCGAATTTGCCCCTTTCGGCATCAAAGGCGATTGTCGCACCACAGGAGCATGACAGGTTGTCGAAGAAGAGGCGGCCACCGCAGTCGGGGCAATCGAAGAGCTTCATTTGCTTAATCCACGTGGAGACAGTTGGCGGGCCTTTGGGCGCGCGCCAACCCCCAAGGCGGCGGCACCCCGTGTGTCAGTCCTGCGTGGCCGCAGCAGGAGCGGCCTGTTCGTCGAGCGGCACACCGTCCCAAACACCAAGGGCGAACAGGACGGCCACGACAATCGCGAGGGCTGCTGCGATCCCGAGGATAGCGGGCCAGTGGCGGCGTTTCTGCTTTTCGATGTTCGTATTTGGTGCAGACATGGATTTTCCCCTTTTTTTTCTATATTCGTCCGATCTGGTTCCGTATCGCTGCACTTGGACAAGGTTTCACGCCGATTTGCGATGAGCCTCGCGTGCATCCGGCGCGGCGCTCCCGACAGCGGCCATTTCGGTGGACGTCAGCGGCGCCGCGTTCGCACGCTCGATCGCCTCACGCGACATCTCCATGCAGGCGTGGGCGAACAGGTCGGGGGCGACGCCGCACAGGGCGGACAGGGCTTTCTGCAGCCTTACCTGAACCTCGAACAGAACAGCCCCATCGCGCGCGATCGGTCGGAAGGCGTCCTCGATCACATCCTGCACGAGGATCGGGGGTACGTGAACACGATCGAACCGCACGTCGGCATCCGGACGCTCGCGCCATCGCGCGAGGATGCGGACATGACGCCCCAAGATGTCGATCGCCGTTCCCGGATCGTTGACGGCCGGCGACAGCGCTCGGGAGGCGATTTCGGTCAGGACAATGACGCCGAACCGCGGATCCTCATCGAAATTCCGGGTCGCCCCGATGGTGATGCACTCGCGCAATTCCGCGGATTGTTCCGTATCAGGCGATGCAGACCTCACCGAGAGCAGCGGAGTGCCGGGTGCGACGAAGCTGCCGGGCAGATGGTGAAGAAACAAATCCGCCTCGAGGCTTTCACCGCATTTCTGCAGAGCCTGCATATCGACATGCTGGATGTATCCGGTGGTCTCAGCCGCGATCGTCATGGCCTCGGAGGGTGGAGCATTGCGCAGCGGTCGACCGCCGAGGAAGGGATTTTCCAGCCGCCGCTGGAGCGCGTCCGCGGCCGTTCGTTCAACACGGTCGAGCGTGTCGCCCATGCGGCCGAACTGCATCAGGTGGCCAATCCACCGGATCAGCGCAACGACGACAAGGCCGATCACCAGTATGGTGAACAGGAACACCACCACCTTGCCTGATGCGTCGTAGAACTCGGCATGGAGCGCCACGAGGCCAACGAGGCCAAAGAGAAACGCGCCGAGGAACGTGGCCAGCACGTTCTGCGTGGTGCGGTCCTGCTGAAGAAGCACCGTCGCCCGCGGTGTCGCGGACCCGGCGGCTGCGGCGAAGGCGGAGACCGCGATCGACAGCGAGAAGGTCGTCACCGCCAGCATCGAAGAGGTCAGGATGCCGAGAAGTTGCGACACGGCCTCTGAGCCGGTCTGCAGCGAGAGTTCCGGCGGCAGATACGGCGACAGCAGGCGCGCAACCGCAGCCGCCAAGAGCGCAAGCAGCGCAAAGCTGACAACGCGGACCCAGACTTTCTTGAGGAATTCGCGCAGATACCACGCGTAGCGCGAGATCATGGCCGCTCCCGCGCTGTAAAATGCCCCGCCGGCGCGTCAGTCCAGCGCATCATGGCCGATTTCCTTGCAGTCGGAGAGATCCGATCCGCCCGCACCTGCGACGTCCTTGGCGAGGTCGCGCAAGGCGCTACGCAGCCCTTCCTCGAGGACCGGATGGTAGAACGGCATCGCCAGCATGGCGGCGACGGCCATCTCCGCCTCCACGGCCAGGGCTAGCAGGTGCGCAAGATGTTCGGCCCCCGGCGCGCACATCTCGGCGGCCAGCAGGCGGCCGGTCTTTCGATCGGCGTGGATGCGAAGAATGCCGGCGGCTGTCTGTGCCATGCGGGCGCGAGCCTGTTTCGAGAAATCCGCCCGGCCGGTTGCGACGCTCGCCTCGTCCAGGTCGGACAAGGGCGGGCCGACGCGCGCCACCTGGGGCGCGGAGAAGGTGATGAAAAGCGGCGTGCGTCGGCAGAGCCCGCCGCCTTCCGCATCCGGCGCGGCCATGCGGCCGGCGATATGCCCCTCGTCGGCGGCCTCGTGCAGGAGCGGGCGGTACGCGTTCGCGTCGCCCGCGAGGAAAACCGGCAGATCGCCAATGCGCAAGCTCGCGGGATCGACCTCGGGCAGCCCGTCGTCGTCGAGCGGCACGCCGAGCGTCTCCAGCCCCAGATCGTCGATGTTCGGCCTGCGGCCCATCGCGGCCAGCACCGCGTCGGCCTCGAACGCCCCGCCTGCGCCGGTCACGCGGAGCGCGCCGCCCCTATCCTCGATCTCTGCCGGGGCGCCCAGATGGAGCGCAAGTTCGGCCTTGATCAGGGGGCGGAAGGCGGCCAGCACCTCCGCGTCGTCGATGCCTGCAAGCGCCTCGACGGCGTCGAAGCCCGCCACCTCCAGCCCCAACCGCGCCAGCGCCTGCGCGATCTCCACCCCGACCGCACCCATGCCGATCACGGCGATGCGGCGCGGCAGGTCGGCCTGTTCGAAGAGCGTGTCCGTGGTCAGGATCCGGTCGCCGAACGCGCGCCACGGCCCCGGCACGATGGGGCTGCTGCCGGGGGCGAGGATGATGGCGCGCGCCTCGATGGTCTCGCCGTTCACCTCCAGCCGCCCTGGGCCCAGCAGCCGCGCGCGCCCCGCGACGGCGCGCTTGCCCAGCTTGTCCGGCACCGCTTCCGGCCCCTTCACGAAACCGTCGCGCATCGCGCGCACGCGGGCGAGGACCGCGGGGATGTCCGCGCGGAGGCCATCGGCGCCGCGGATGCCGAACTCCTCGAAGGTGCTGCGCCGGTGAAAGGCGTTCGCCGCCTCGATCAGCGCCTTGGATGGCATGCAGCCGACTGCGGCGCAGGTCGTGCCCCAGTGGCCGTCGTTGACCAGCAGGAAATCGTCTGTGTGCCGGCGCACCTCGCGCAGGGCCGAAAGCCCTGCGCTGCCCGCCCCCACGATCACGGTATTGACCTTCACCGGCTCATTCGTCCGCGTCGGCGTCGGCCTTGGTCTCGTGCTCGGTGCCCGGTTCGTGCTCGGGCGGGCTGTAGGTGGTGAAGAGCTTCAGCATCCCCGACCCGGTGTTCTTGAAGTTGTGGAAGACGCCCGAGGGCACGATGCTGACATCGCCATCGGCGATCTCGCACTCGGTCTCGCCGATCTTGGCCACTCCCGAGCCCGCAACGAAGTAGAGCAGCTGGTCATGCCCCTCGTGCACCTCGCCGCCGATCTCGCCGCCCTCGGGGATGGCCATGAGCACCAGCTGCGTCTGCTCGCCGGTCCACAGGACCTTGCGGAACTCGTCGTTCGCGCGGGCCAGCTCGACGACGGGCAGCGTCAATTTCTGGGTCTCGGTCATGCTTTGGCTCCTGCAGCATTTTAAGGTCTGATGATCGGTTTCGGTCGCTCGCGTGTCCTTAACCCAGATTAATTACACTGGCACCGCACCGATCTATGCCTTTCGACGATGCCATATGCACTCAAAATCGAAAGGGAGACGTCACTTGTCAAACCGTGAAGCTTACATCGAAAAGGCCAAGGCGAAGATCGACCAGTGGAACACCGAGATCGACAGGATGAAGGCGCAGGTCGACGAGGCCGAGGCTGATGCGAAGATCGAGGCCCAGAAGCAGCTCGACGAGGCGCGCGCGCAGCGCGACGAGGCCGAGGCGAAGCTGAAGGAGCTGCGCGAGGCCAGCGACGACGCCTGGGACGACATGAAGGCGGGCTTCGACAAGGCCTGGGACAGAATTTCGGGCGCCTTCGACAGCGCCATGTCCCGCTTCCGGTGAGGCCATGCCGATGACCTTCCTCGATACCCTGCGGGCGGCGGGGCTCGCCGCCCTGCTCGCCATGCCCGCCGCCGCGCAGGAGACGGACGCGCTGACCACCGCCGACGAGGTCCGCGCGGAAATCTCGGACGCGATGGACGCCATCGCGGCCTATTCCGAGCAGGAGCGCGACCAGGCGCTGGCTGAGGCGCGCGAGGCGCTGAACCGGCTCGATGCCGAGATCGAACGGCGCGAGCAGGCCCTGCGCGAAAACTGGTCGGAGATGTCCGACGCCGCGCGCGAGACCGCCGAAGCGCGGCTGCGTGACCTGCGGCAAGCGCGCAACCGCCTCGGCGAGCGCTACGGTGCGCTTGAGTCCGGCGCGAGCAGCGCCTGGGACGAACTGAAGACCGGCTTTTCGGACGCGTGGACCGCCTTCTCCGAGGCGTGGAGCGCGGCAGACGACAACGCCTTCAACAACTGACCGTCCGGCCCACGCCGCCCGCGCAAGGATTGCGGGCGGCGTGGGCCGGACCGAAGCATTTCTGTAGTATCACCATGGACACAGCCCTTTGGATCGTCGTCGCGGCGGCGGGTCTCACCGCGATCATGACCGGCGTCGGCGCGCTGCCTTTCCTGTTCGTCAGACGCTTACGCGACCGGACGATGGGCTAGTCGATCGCCGCCGCCGGCCTGATGCTGGCCGCCAGCCACAGCCTGATCGCCGAAGGCGTGTCGCTCGACATCACGCTGACGCTGGTGGGCGTGCTGGCGGGGCTGGGCGCGATCGTTCTGGCCGACCGGTTGCTCTCGGGCGCGGGCGACGTGGAGGTGGCTGACTGTCAGGGTGCGGGTGCGGCCAGGCGCTGCTGATCCTCGGCATCATGACGGCGCATTCCTTTGCCGAGGGCGTCGGCGTGTCCTTCGCCGGCTCCGAGGGCTTGGGCGCCTAAATCACCCCGGCCATCGCCTTCCACAACGTGCCCGAGGGGCCGGCCATCGCGCTGGTGCTGGTGCCGCGCGGCTCCCCCGTCTGGAAGGGAAGGCCGCGCTTTGGGCGATCTTCACCAGCCTGCCGCAGCCGATCATGGCCGCGCCCGCGTATCTGTTCGTCGAGACCTTCCGGCCCTTCCTGCCCGTAGGCCTCGGCCTTGCGGCGGGCGCGATGATCTGGATGGTGTTCTCCGAGCTCTACCCCGACGCGCTGGAAAAGGTCCGCCACGGATCGGCAGCGACGGCCGTGACGCCGGCCTTCTCGGCCATGATGGCCTTCCAGATGCTTGTCCTTGCCCATTGAGCGGCTGAACCAGGAGTTCCCCATGTCCCCCATCCTCCGCGCCTTTTTCGACCGGCCCACCGGAAGCCTGCAATACGTCTTCCATTGTCCGAAGACGAAGAAGGCCGCCATCGTCGACCCCGTCTGGAATTTCTACCCCGAGGCCGGCGCCGTCACCACCGAAAGCGCCGACGAGATCATTGCTTATGTCGAGGCGGAAGGGCTGGAGGTGGTCTGGGTGCTCGACACGCACCCTCATGCCGATCATTTCTCGGCCGCACCCTATCTGTCCGAAAAGCTTGGGGCGCCCACGGCGATCGGCGAAAAGGTTACCGACGTCCAGAAACTGTGGAAGGGCCTTTACCATCTCGGCGACGATTTCCCCACCGACGGTTCGCAGTGGGACCGGCTGTTCGCCGAGGGCGACGAATTCATGGTGGGCGAGATCCCCGTGCGCGTGATGTTCTCGCCCGGTCACACGCTGGCCTCGATTACCTATGTCGCGGGCGACGCGGCCTTCGTCCATGACACGTTCATGATGCCCGAAAGCGGCACCAGCCGGGCCGATTTCCCCGGCGGCAGCACCGAGGACCTTTGGAATTCGCTGCGCGCGATCCTGGATCTGCCGGGCGACACGCGGCTCTATATCGGCCACGATTACCCCGATGACGGGCAAGCCCCTGAATACATGGCGACCGTGGCCGAACATCGCCTGCGCAACCGGCACGTCAAGGACGGGATCGGCAAGGCCGAGTTCATCGCCACCCGCGATGCCCGCGACGCGACGCTGCCACTGCCCGGGCGCATGCTGGCCGCCCTTCAGGTGAACATCCGGGGCGGGCGCCTGCCCGAGGCAGAGGCCGACGGCCACAGCTACCTGCGAATTCCGGTCGGAAAGTTCGATCCGCGATGAGTGATCCGGTCAAATCGGCCTTCGGCACGATCACTGGTGCGAAGGCCGCGCAGATCGAGCGCGGCGAGGCGCGCAACGGGGTCGTGCATGTCATCGCGCTGACGCTGACCAAGACGGCGGATGCGCTGATCGACCCCAAGCTGGTGCTGTCCTGGCTGCTGACGGCGCTGTCGGCGCCGGGCGCGATGATCGGGCTGCTGGTGCCCGTGCGCGAAGCGGGCGCGCTCCTGCCGCAACTGGCGCTCGCCCGCCGGGTCGAGGCCAGCCCGCAGCGCAAGCGCTTCTGGGTCGTGGGCAGCGCGGTGCAGGGCATCGCGGCGTTCGGAATCGCGGCAGCCGCGCTGCTCCTGTCGGGTGCCGTGGCGGGCGCCGTTATCGCGGTCTGTCTCGCGGTGCTGGCGGTGGCGCGCTCGGCCTCCTCGGTCAGCTACAAGGACGCGCTGGCGCGCACCATCACAAAGCGGCGGCGGGGTGCTGTCACGGGCCTGGCCGCCTCGGTCTCGTCGGTGTCGGTCTTCGGCGTGGGCCTCATGATGGCCTCTGGACTGTTCGAGGTGGCGGTTGCGCCGCTTGCGGCGATCATCGCGCTGGCGGGGCGGCCTTCCTGCTGGCCTCGGTCATCTTCATAACGCTGCGCGAGCCCGGGAAAACGCCCGACACCGGGGAGGACGACGGCAGCCTCGCCGCGCTGGTCGAGCCGATCGTGACCGACGGCCAGTTGCGCCTCTTCGTGGCCTCGCGGGCGGCGCTCGCCGTAACCGCCTTGGCGCCGCCCTTCATCGTCATGCTGTCGGCCGCCTCGGGGCGCAACGCGCTCGACCAGCTGGGGCCGCTGGTGATGGCCTCGACCGGCGCCTCGGTGTTGGCTTCCTATGTCTGGGGGCGGCTCTCGGATCGCTCCAGCCGCCAGACGCTGATGGCCGCGGGCGGGATCGGGGACGCGGTCTTCGGCGTCGTGGGCGGCGTCGGCCTCGGCTTTGGCGGGCTCGGCGGGGCGCTTGGTGCGGCGGCGGCGATCTTCGCGGCACAGATCGCCTATGAGGGCGTGCGCGCGGGCCGCAAGCTTCACCTCACCGACATGGCCGAGGACGGCTTCCGCGCCCGCTATACGGCGCTGTCGAACACGCTGATCGGGGCGGCGCTTTTGGCGGGCGGGCTGTTCGGGATCGCAGCGGACCGCTTCGGTCCGGCGCCCGTCCTGCTGGCCTTTGCCGTCATCGCCGCCCTCGGCGCCGTTCTGGCGCGGGGCCTCGAGGAGGTCCAGGAGGACTGACGGCGCTCAGATCTCCTCGCGCACCTGCGCGTAGGTCAGCGCCGCGAAGATGCCGGTGCCGCCCAGAACGTTGCCGGCAAGCGCGGGAAGGATACCGCCGAAGACCGCAGATGCCAGGCCGAGTTCTCCGTTCACAACCAGCACGAACAACTCGGTCGACCCGGCCACCACGTGCGACATGCCGCCCAGCCCGATGATGTAGGTGATTATCACGATCATCAGCACCTCGCCCGCGCTTTCCATCCGCGGCAGGATCCACACCAGCGCCGCGATCAGGAACCCTGCCGGAATGCCCCAGGCGAAATGCTCGAAAGGGGTCGCCTCGGCATAGTGGCGCGAGATCGACAGGATCCCCTCGAACCGGGGCTCTGGCAGGATATGCCCATGCACCAGCACCAGCGCCGCCGCGAGGCAGCCGACGAGATTGGCCGCGAATACGATCCCCCACAGCCGCGCAGTTTGCGCGAAGTTGGACCGCGTCGGCGCCAGAAACAGCGGCAGGATCGGCGTGATCGTGTTCTCCGTGAACAGCTGCATTCGCCCGAGAATGACGATCAGGAAGCCGACAGTGTAGCCAAGATTGGTGATCCCTGCCGCCCAGTCTGCATGGGGCAGGATCGAGGCGAGAAACCCTTTCGCCAGCACCGAGGTGCTGATCGCGAGCCCCGCCGCGACGCCCGACCACCAGAGCGCGCTCAATGGGCGGGACAATTCATGCTCGCCCTCACGCCGGATCGCCTCGAAGATGACCGAAGTGGGGACATTGGAATATTCGTCGAGCTGCTCGTTTTCGTCGCGGTCAAGATCGGCTTCTTCGGACATATCTCTTCTTCCACAATGCTCCGGCATTCACATCCGGGGCGCAGCAGCCTTGCGGCCCATGATCGGGCGGGACCCGTGCGCTCAGGCGCCCGTCTCGCCCTCTGTCTCGATTTTCAGCGGCTCGCCGCAATGCTTGCAGTGGATCGCATCCGGTTCATGCCGGTTCAGACCACATTCCGGACGCTTATACTTGATCTTCGAAGGTTGGAAGATGGCGCGCGCAAGCTGCACGAAGAGCGCCACGCCCACGACCATGATGAACACTGACAGCAGCTTGCCGCCCGGTGTCGTCATCGTGATGTCGCCGAAGCCCGTGGTCGTGAGCGTCGCCACAGTGAAGTAGAGCGCGTCGATGTAACCCTCCAAGCCCGCCGCCTCGTCGAAGGCCAGGACGAAGACGAAGGACGTGGTCACGAAGATGAAGACGAACAGGTTGACCGCAGCAAGGATCGCATCCTCGTGGCGACTGAAGAACAGGCTCTCACGCCGCAGATCGCGCAGCAGGTGGTAGGAGTGGATCAACCGCAGCCCCCGCAGCACGCGCAGAAAGGCGAGATTTTCGGTCAAGAGCGGTGCAAGCAGGAGGGACGCCACAACGACAAGATCCGCCAGCGTGTAGATGCGCGACAGCTCCCGGCGCAGGTTGTCGGAAATCCAGAAGCGCGCCGCGAGATCGAGCAGGATGATAAGGCCAACCCCGGTGTTCAGCGTGGTCATGGTCGGCGTCGTCGGCAACGCCGCGGTCGCGATGAAATAGACGATGGTCAGCACGTCGAAAACGATCAGACCATAACGAAACCGCCGGGCGCGCTGGCTTTGACCGGTGTAGAGCAGCCGGATCCTGCGATGGAGTTCTTTCATGCCCGCACTTCTTTCATGTCCGCACCATGCCGCAGGTTCGCGGCCCGGACCATAGGCAGAGCGACGACGCCCGCAAGATCTGCAAGAGGCAGAAGCGACCAGCCATTCCGATGCGCCGCCGCCACGGAACGGCGCAAGGCAGGCAAAGGACACGGGTCACAAATCACCACGACAGGTCGCATTTCTCTTAGCGCATCTCCGCCGCGATCTCTATGATGATCGCTTATCACCGAATCGAGACACACCATGCCCGACGACCAATCCTCTGCCTCCCTGACCTTCCGAGCGCCCACGTCCGGGGACGGGGCAGATGTCTGGGACCTCATTCGAAAGAGCGGCCCGCTCGACGAAAATTCGATGTACTGCAACATGGTGCAGTGCGATCATTTCGCGGATACCTGCGTGATCGCCGAGCTTGACGGGGAAATCGTCGGCTGGATCTCGGCCTTCATCCCGCCGGACGAGCCTGACGCACTGTTCGTCTGGCAGGTCGCAGTCGGCGAATCCGCACGCGGCCGCGGCGTGGCGAAAAAGATGCTGGACCAACTTTTCGAGCGTCCTGCCTGCGCCGAGGTCACCAAGCTCAAGACCACGATCACCGCCGACAACGACGCGAGTTGGGCGCTGTTCAACAGCTTTGCCGACAACATGGATGCCGAGCTGGACCACGAGCCGCACTACAAGGAAGATGCGCATTTCGGCGGCAAGCACGCGACCGAATACATGGTCACCATCAGCGACATTGACCGCACCGCCGCTGAATGACCATCCTACTTCCAAAAGGTGACCCCATGCAGACCGATATCTTCGAGCGCCGCGAATCCAAGGTGCGCAGCTATTGCCGCAGTTTTCCCGTGGTCTTTTCCCGCGCCGAGGGCAGCCACATGTTCGACACCGAAGGCCGGAAATACATCGATTTCCTGGCCGGCTGTTCGACCCTGAACTACGGCCACAACGACCCCGACATGGCCGAGGCCTTGATCGACCACATCCGCGCGGGGGGAATCGCGCACGGCCTGGACATGTATACCGTGGAAAAGGCGCGATTCCTGACCGCCTTCGAGGAGATGATCCTCAATCCGCGCGGCATGGACCACAAGGTGATGATGACCGGGCCCACCGGCACCAATGCCGTCGAGGCGGCAATGAAACTCGCGCGCAAGGTGACGGGGCGGCGCAACATCGTGTCCTTTACCAACGGCTTTCACGGCATGACCATGGGGGCGCTGTCGCTGACCGGCAACGCGGGCAAGCGCGCGGGCGCGGGCGGCGGTCCGCTCTGCGGCGCGACGCACATGCCATTCGACCGTTCGCTGGGCGCGGACGTGGACACACTGAGGCACCTCGAGATCATGTTCGACAACCCGTCCTCGGGTCTTGATGCGCCGGCGGCCTTCATCTTCGAGCCGGTGCAGGGCGAAGGCGGGCTGAACGCGGCCTCCGACGAATGGATGCAGGGCGTCGCCCGGCTGGCAAAGGAGCTTGGCGCACTTCTGATCGTGGACGACATCCAGTCGGGCTGCGGCAGGACGGGGACGTATTTCGCGTTCGAGAATGCCGGGATCGACCCCGACATGATCACCCAGGCGAAATCGCTGTCCGGCTTCGGGCTGCCCTTCGCGGCGCTGCTGGTGAAACCCGAGCACGACATCTGGAAACCGGCCGAGCACAACGGAACCTTCCGCGGCAACACGCATGCGTTCGTCACGGCGCGCGTCACGCTTGAGAAGTTCTGGAAGGACGACAGTTTCACCGCCGAGGTCCGCCGCAAGGGCGCGCACCTGAAGGACCGCCTGTCCAAGATCGCCGAAATGGTGCCGGGCGCCGAACTGCGCGGCCGCGGCATGATGCAGGGCATCAACGTCGGTTCGGGCGACCTGGCCGGTGCGATCTGCGCGGCGGCCTTCGAGCGCGGGCTGATCATCGAAACCTCGGGCGCCGACGACGAGGTGGTGAAGTTCCTCGGCCCGCTGACCACGCCCGACGCCGTGCTCGACGAAGGGCTCGACATGCTCGAGGCCGCAGTCGGCGAGGCCGCTTCGAAAACCCAAAGGGCCGCGGAGTGAGAGCATGATCGTCAGGGATTTCAACGACCTCAAGAACAGCGACCGCGCGGTTTCGGACGCGCATTGGACCAGCGTGCGGTTGCTGCTGGCGGATGACGGAATGGGCTTTTCCTTCCACATCACCACGCTGAGGGCCGGCAGCGAGCATACCTTTCACTACAAGCACCACTTCGAAAGCGTCTACTGCATGTCCGGCCACGGCCGCATCACCGACCTTGCGACCAGCCAGACGCACGAGATCCGGCCCGGCGTGATGTATGCGCTCGACCAGCATGACAAGCACACCCTCGTGGCCGACGAGGACCTGGTGATGGCCTGCTGTTTCAACCCGCCAGTGACGGGCACGGAGGTCCACCGCGAGGACGGCTCCTACGCGCCGGCCGATTGAGAAGACCACAGAACATGACACGGGGACATACCGTCGAAAAGATCGGCGGCACCTCCATCAGCCGCGCGGACGAACTGATGGATACGCTTTTCTGCGGCGACAGGGAGGGCAGCCCCTACGGCCGCCTCTTCGTGGTCTCGGCCTTCGGCGGGATCACCGACCTGCTGCTTGAGAACAAGAAATCGGGCGAGCCGGGAGTCTACGGGCATTTCGAATCCGCCGAGTCGGACATGAAATGGAGCGCGGCGCTGGACCACGCGGCCGAGCGCATGGCCGAGGATCACGCCCGGCTGCTCACCCACCGGGGGGACCGGCAGGAGGCCGACGATTTCCTGCGTGACCGGATCGAGGGCGCGCGCTCCTGCCTGATCGACCTGCAGCGCCTGACCTCCTACGGTCATTTCCGGCTGGGCAACCAGTTGCTGACCATCCGCGAACTGCTCTCGGGGCTGGGCGAGGCGCACTCCGCCAAGGTGGTGACGCTGATGCTCAACCGCCGCGGGGTGGATGCGCGAACGATCGACCTGTCGGGCTGGCGGGACGAACGCCATCCCGACCTGCAGACGCGCCTCACCGATGCCCTGTCGGGGATCGACTTCGACCGGGAACTGCCGATCGTGACCGGCTATGCGCAATGCCGCGAAGGGTTGATGCGGGAATTCGACCGCGGCTATTCCGAGGTCACCTTTGCGCATATCGCCGCCCTGACCGGCGCGCGCGAGGCGGTGATCCACAAGGAATTCCACCTTTCCAGCGCCGACCCCAAGATCGTCGGCAGCGGCAAGGCCCGCAAGATCGGGCAGACCGATTACGACGTGGCCGACCAGCTGTCGAACCTGGGGATGGAGGCCGTGCATCCAAGCGCGGCCAAGATCCTGCGCCAGGCCGGGATCCCGCTGCGCGTGGCCAATGCCTTCGACGTGGAGGATCCCGGCACCATGATCCTGTCGGACGTCGAGGCCGCGCCGCGCGTCGAGATGGTCACGGGCCTCGTCGTGGTGGCACTGTCCGTGCACGAGCCGGACATGGTCGGGGTAAAGGGGTATGACGCCGCGATTCTCGAAGCGCTGACGCAGAGCGATGTCTGGATCGCCTCCAAAGCGTCGAACGCCAATACCATCACCCATTACGTCGACGCGCAGTTAAAGGCTCTGCGCGCGGTGGAACGCGCGGTCGAGGCGCGGTTCGAGAAGGCCGAGATCGACGTCCGTAAGATCGCGCTGGTCAGCGCGGTCGGGCGCGGCCTGCTTGCGCTCGGGGTGCCGGCGCGCGGTCTCCAGGCGCTGGCCGAGGCCGGAATCGACAGCCTTGGCGTGCACGCCATAGCGCGGGGCGTGGACGTGCAGTTCCTCGTGCCCGAGGACCGGCTGAACGACGCCATCACCGCGATCCACGCGGCCCTCGTCGAGGTGGCGTGAGGCCACCTCGCGTTTCGCGACTTATACCGACTGGCGCAGGATGGTCGCGGTGTAGGTCTCGTCGCGCACGGACGTATCGCCTTGGAACGCCTGCATCCGCGCGTTCAGGTAGAAATTCGTGGCGTCACTGGTCATGTGCGTATGCGTCACTGTGCGGATCGCCCAGTCGTCCCGCTGCATCGCGTGCTCCCACGTCACTTCGCCCTCGGCCGAAGTCGGATCGCCCGGCAGGATCGTATACCGCTCGGTACATTCGGCGGAATGGGTCAGCCCGTGATTGGTGATATGCGCCGCGCCCTCGTGCACGCGGATCTGGGCCGTGACGCGCCCGGTCGTTGTGTCTTCGCTCACTGTCCATTCCGCGGCAGGAGGCGTTTCGAATTCTTTTTCCAGCGGCGCCGCGGCGCGCGGCGGGCCGAACGGCGCCGCATCGCTGTGGTCGCCGTCGCGCACAGGCACGGTGAGCGTGCATCGCTCGGTCTGCACCCGCAAGGTGACGGGTTCAGGCGCGGGCCAGGCGACGGGGAAATAGCTGGTCGACAACGCCAGCCGTATCCGGTGACCGGCGCGGAAGGTCTGCGCCACGTGCTTCATCGGCACGTCGACGGTATAGGTCTGCCCCGGCACCAGCGGTTCGGGATGTTCGTGCCCATCGCGGTGGGTCAGGTTGAGCAGCCCGTAGCTGACCCGCGTCGCGGCCCCGTCGGGCGCCACGTCCATGAGCCGGAGCGCGGCCTGCGCGACCGGGCGGTCGGAGGTGAACGTCAGTGTCAGCACCGCGTCGCCGAGCATGTGTAGCGGGTCGGCGAGCGGCGCGGTCTCGAAGCAGAGGCTGCCCGAATCCTCGCGGCGCTGGTCGCCCGGCTGGTCGCCGGGCAACGCATAGGAGCACCACTTGCCCCCGTGAAAGCCGACCCAGAGCGGCGAGGCGATGTCGAGCCAGCCGCCGGGCAGCGCGTCCGAGCGCGACATGCGCCCGTCGGAGCCGAGGGCGAAGGCGGTCCGCGTGACATTCGGCGAGGGCCAGCTCGGCTCGGTGATCCAGTGCCCGTCGCGATGCTTGTAGAACGAGGCCGGTTCGGCGTGATCCTGAAGATAGACGCGCAGCGGCAGCTCGTCCGCGATGCCGGTGTCGATACCCTTGAGCCACTGGTCCCACCAGCGGGTTTCCTCGGTCAGCCAGTCGATCGCCGGACCCGGTTCCCCGACATGCGGGTAGCAATGCGACCACGGGCCGACGATCCCCTTGGCCGGGCCTTGCAGGTTCTCGACCAGACGAAAGACCGCCCGGCAGTAGCCGTCCGCCCAGCCGCTGACGGCGTAGACGGGCACCTGGATGTCGCTGAAATCCTCGCAGACCGAGCCATGCTTCCAGAACGCGTCGCGCGTCTGGTGCCGCATCCACGTCTCGAGCCAGAAGCCCGAGCCGTCGAGCCGCTCTTCCCACAATTCGCGCCAGCGATCGCCGACATGCGCGGGATCCGGCGGCAGGGTGTTGATCCCGAACATCACCGACGCCCAGGACAGTTGATCGCAAAGCAGGGTGCCGCCCATGTAATGGATATCGTCGGCATAGCGGTCGTCCGTCGAACAGATCGTCACCACGGCCTTGAGCGCCGGCGGGCGCAGCGCCGCCAGTTGCAGGCCGTTGAACCCGCCCCAGGAAATGCCCACGATCCCGACACCGCCGTCGCACCAGGGTTGATCGGCGATCCAGGCGATCACGTCGCAGCCATCCTGAAGCTCGATCTCGGTGTATTCGTCGGTCATCACGCCGTCCGACTCGCCGGTGCCGCGCAGATCAACGCGCACGTAGGCATAGCCCTGCGCCACCATCCACGGCGCGCGCGCATGGTCGCGCTCCAGCGTCTTGTCGTTCTTGCGATAGGGAATATATTCGAGGATCGCCGGCACCGGTTGGCCATTCGCGTCCTCGGGCATCCAGATCCGCGCGGCAAGGCGGGTGCCGTCGGGCATCGGTATCTCGACATGTTCCAGCTCACACACGGTGACGGGAAGCGGGTCATCAATTTTCATGGAGGTCATCCTGCACTACGTCCGGGGCGATGCGGCCACCATATCGCCGCCCCGTTTGATAAAGTCCAGCGCGGACGCTGGTCTATTCCTCGATGTCGCTGAACTCGTAATTCAGCTTCTTCATGACCTGCTCGTAATTCCACAACAGCTTGGATTGCTTGCTCGCCCCCATCCAGACCGATGCCACGGCATAGCTATAGGCATCCTGTTCGGGCAGTTCCGACAGGCGCATGCCCTTCTTGACATAAGAGGCGATGCGCGTGCCCTCGACCTGCTCGGCCGCGACCTCGAGCTCGGCACGTGAGGGCGCGCGCGCCACCGTGGCATCGTTGAAGAACACCCGGTAAAAGAATTCGGCGGCCACGTTTTGTGGCCCCTCGCCGCGCGGCATGTCGGGTTTGCGCCCCAGGCCCAGATCGATCGTCACCTGCTGGTGGCTCACCCCGTCCACCATCTCGAACAGGTCGCAATGCGACTGCGCGATGCGGGTGTTGATCTCCAGCAGCCAGATCCTGTTCTGCACCTCGTCCCAGTAATACTCGATGTTGAAGCCCGCATTGTCATAGCCGATATGCGCCATCACCTTGCGGGTGATCTCGTCCATCTTGTCTTGCACACGGCGCGGCAGGGTCGAAGGGTAGAGGTAATAGAAAAAGCTGAGGACCTGCGGATAGCGGATCGAATCCACCGTGCCGTAGGGCATGACTTCGCCGTCATGGACATAGCCCTCGACGGTGCATTGCCGCCCACCGATCACCTGCTCGGCCATGCAGTAATGCCCCTCGATCGCCTTGATGTCATCGGGCAGATCGGCCTGGTCGAGCACGTAGTTGAAGGGTTCCGAAATCTGGTTGATCTCGGCCCGGAAGGCGGCCACCGCGTAATCGAAATCCTCGGGGCTGTCGATGCGAAAGCCGAGACGCGAGCCCGACGACTTGATCGGCTTGACGAAGAAGGGAAAGCGCAGATCAGCCTCGCCGATTTTTGACAGCGCGTTATCGTCGAACGGATCAAAAGCGGTGAACTTCGGGACTTGCTCGGGGATCACCTCGGCCATGACCTTGCGCGACCAGAATTTATGCTCGCACTTCAATAGGCTTTCCAGCGAGGCATTGCGGGTGCCGTATTTCGCGCACAGAAGCGGCAGCATGGTGGAAACCGGAAAGTCGATATACCCCACGATGGCGTCAATCGAGCCGTCAAAGGCGTCGAGCGTCGTCTCGGCCTCGCGCAGCATCGCGGGAATGTCGAATTCCTGCGTGTCCGAAACCGCCTCGGAGGTCAGGAGCGGGTGAAAGACGACATCCTCGACCCCCCGCAAACGGGTCAGTCTTTCGGCATTCATCGCGTTCAATCCGACGACGAAAACATTCTTGGTCATGATGCTGGTCCTTCCTTTTCAGGGCGCGCGCACCGGTGAGGCTGACGCACCGAATGGGTGCGGTTCATCCTCAAGCCTGGGCGAGATCGGACTGAACCGGAAAACTCCGTCCCTTGAGCCGCTCCGTGGTGCCGGTGATGTCATCCACCAGCAACAGCAGGAAATCGCCAGGCACCGCATCCGACATGGCCCGGTCAACGGCGTCCTTTTCGTTCATGATGACCTCGACCACGCACTCTGACCCGGCGTCGGCGGCCCCCTTCCGTATCAGGTCTGCGGTCTCGCCCTCGGCGCGCCCGCGCGCATCGGATTCGTAGACGTAGAGCACGTCGCACATCTTGGCGAGTTGCGCGCCCAGAGCGGCAAGGTCTTCGTCGCGGCGATTGCCCGGCGCGGTCGACACGCCGATCTTGCGCTGTTGTCCAAGCCCATTCACCAGCGGCTCCAGCGCCTTGAGCGCGGGCACGTTGTGGCCGTAGTCGATCAGGCATTTCACGCCGTCCGCCTCGAAATAGTTGGTCCGGCCGGGCATCTGCGCGGGGGTCGGGTGGAAGGTCAGCAGCCCGGCGCGAATGTCGTCGATCTCGACGCCATGGGCCAGCGCCACGGCCGTGGCGGCCATCGCGTTCTGCACGTTGAACGGCGCGTGCCCTTCGAACGCGATCGGAACGTCGTTGACATCCACCACGTCCACGACGACGCGGCCACGCATGACGACGATCCGGCCGTGCCGGACTGTCACGAGGGTGCGCAGCTCGCTCAGGTGGTCCTGGAGTGCGGGCGTTTCGGGATCCATGGTGAAATAGATGATCTCGCCGCGCGCCCAGTAGCTGCCATGCTCCATCACCAGCGGGTCGTCGGCGTTGAGCACGCAATGCCCGCCCTCGCGCTTGACGGCATCGACGACCACCGTCTTGCAGCGCGCCAGTTCGTCCAGCGTATGGATGTCGCGCTCGCCCAGATGGTCGGAGGCAATGTTGAGAAGAACGCCCACGTCGCACTCGTCAAAGCCCAGACCGCGCCGCATGATGCCGCCGCGTGCAACCTCGAGCACCGCGTGCTCGACCGTCGGCTCTCGCAGCACGGCCCGAGCGGCCGCCGGCCCGGAATAGTCGCCGCGCAGAATCACATGGTTGTCGATCTCGACCGTTCCGGTGCATCCCATGCCCACCGAATAGCCAGACTGCCGCAGGATATGCGTGGTCAGGCGGGTCGTCGTGGTCTTGCCGTTGGTCCCGGTGATCGCGGTGATCGGGATGCGGCCATTGTCGGTCGGGTCGGGAAACAGCATGTCGACGACATGCTCGCCCACCGGGCGCGGGGTGCCATGGGTCGGCGCCATGTGCATCCGGAAACCGGGGCCGGCATTGACCTCGACAACGCCCGCCGATTGCTGATCGAGCGGCTTGGTCAGCGTCTCGGCCAGAAGGTCGATCCCGATCACGTCGAGTCCGACATGCCGCGCGATCCGTTCCATCGCGAAGCGGATGTCGGGATGCACCTCGTCGGTCAGATCGGTGGCCGTTCCACCGGTCGAGATATTGGCGGTGGATTTCAGGAACACCATCTCGCCGTCGCCGGGCACGCTGTCGAGCGTGAGCCCGGCCTGTTCGAGCATGCGATGGGTCTGTTCGTCGACATGTATTTGGGTCAGCAGATTCTCGTGGCCCACGCCGCGCCGGGGATCCTGGTTGGCGGTGTCGATCAGCGCCTGGATCGTCGAGGTGCCATCGCCGGTGACATGCGCCGGGCGGCGGCGCGCGGCGGCCACCAGCTTGCCGCCGATCACCAGCATCCGGTGATCCTCGCCCTTGATATAGCTCTCGACGATCACAGCGCCCGAATCGTCGCGCAGCCGCGCCAAAGCCGCCTCGTAGCCCGATTTCAGATCGTCGAGATTGTTGATATCGGTGGTCACGCCGCGCCCGTGATTGCCCGCCAGCGGCTTCGTCACCACCGGCCAGCCGATCCATTCGGCGGCCTCCCTGACCTCGTCCCAAGAATAGCAGGTGTAGCCCTGCGGCACAGCGAGGCCGGCTTCGCCCAGTATCTGCTTGGTCCAGTCCTTGTCGTCGGCGATCGAGTGGCCGATGATCCCCGACGCATCGGTCACCGTGGCCTGGAACCGGCGCTGTTTCGAGCCATGCCCCAGTTGCGTATAGCTGGTGCCCTCGGTCAGGTTGTACCACGGGATGTTGCGGGCCTTGGCAGCGTTGACGATCGCCCCGGTCGAGGGCCCGAGCGCATTGGCGTCGCGCACCGCTTTGAGATGTTCGATGACTGGGCCAAGATCGACATGGCCGCCATCATAGAGCTTGCGCACGATCTCGACGGCCGCGTCGCCCGCGGCAAGGCCGGTGGCCTCGTCGCGGTAGCGATAGACCACGTTGTAGATGCCGACCTCGTAGCTGTCGACGGTCTTGCCGTAGCCCACCGAAAACCCGACCAAGTTCTGCAATTCGATGGCAACATGCTCGACCATGTGCCCGGCATAGGTGCCATTGCGCACCCGCTGCAGGAACCCGCCGGGTTCGCCAACCGAGCAGCGATGTTCGTATATGCTGGGGAAAATGGCTTCGAGTTTTTTCGCGATGCCGGGGACCTTGTCGCTCGGGCGGTCTTCCAGATCCTCGATATCGAGCCGCATGTAGATGGCCTGGTAGCGGCTGTAGTAGTTCGGCCCGCGCAGCGCGCGGTGCTCAAGAATGCGCATTCGCTTTTTGTTCCTCCAGAATACCGGCCTCTTGCGGGCCGAGTATGCGCCGATCCGACAAACTGTATCCGTTTCCGTCGATCAGCGCGTGCATTATGACGTTGTGGACGCTCACGGCGTCCCCGTCGGAAAGGTCGAACACGTTCGACCCGGTCATCTTGGAACTGTCGACCAGGATAACATGACCGGGCCCGAAGGCATAGAGCTTGCCATCGTCGAAGAGGATGGCCGCATCCTCTCCGAGGCCGACCCCGAGGAATTCGGGGTTCGTCGCGCCCACCTCCATCAGGCGAGAGAACCTTCCGCGTTCAAGGAAGTGGGTGTCGATGATCACGCCCTCCATCAACCCGAAGCCCGCCGACATCTTTACCGCGCCCTTGCGCAAGGCATCGGTGGAATCGCCCCCGTAAACCATGGTGGTGGACTGGCAGGCCGCCCCGGCGCTGGTTCCAGCGATGACGGCGCCTTGCTGGTGGCGCTTGCGGATCGTGTCGAGCGCCGGCGAGCCGCCGAAGATGCTGGTCAGGCGCATCTGGTCGCCGCCCGAGATAAAGATCACGTCGCTGCGCGAAAGCATGTCGATGAACGCCGAATCCGCCGCGTCTGTCCGTTCGCGGATGCGGATATCAAGCACCTCGCTTGCGCCAAGGCGCTGGAACACCCCGCGATAATCCTCGAACACGTCGTCGGGGATGCTGCTGGCCGTGGTTATGACGCCGACGACCGGGGCCGGTTCGCTGCTGAACGACAGCACGCGCTTGAGGATATCGGCCTGCGTCGTCTTGTCCTCGGCGCCGCCGATGGCCACAAGCTTGCCCCTGGTCGCGTGGCGAATCGACATGTCCATGCAGGATCTCCCTATAGCGTAAGGCGAAAGCCATACCTTGCAGGTTATTTACGTCCAGTTATATGATTTGCCTAGAGTACATTATGTGTGTGAAGTGCATATTCTGACACCACGGGCGGATAGCGGCCGGGCAAAGCGCGCATCGCTTCCGGTTCAACACCCTGTGGGCAGTCCCGGAAAGGAAAAACCGTGGCGGGTGACTTCGTCCTGGCAGTTCACGGCGGGGCCGGCGTCATGCCCCGCGCGGATATGACCCCCGAACGCGAGGCGGCGTATCACGCAGCCCTTGAACGGGTGCTGGCGGCCGGTGGGGCCGTGCTGGCCGGCGACGGCTGCGCCCTCGACGCCGTCACCGCCGCGACCGCGGCGCTGGAAGACGAGCCCTTGTTCAACGCCGGGCGCGGGGCGGTGTTCACCCGCGACGGCACCCACGAAATGGATGCCGCGATCATGGACGGGCGCGACCGCAAGGCCGGGGCCGTGGCCAGCATCGCCGGCGTGCGCAACCCCGTGCACCTTGCCCGCGCCGTCATGGAGCGGACCGATCACGTATTGATGGTCGGTGATGGGGCGCTGGAGATCGCGCGGGACGCAGGGCTTCCCTTCGAGGACGATGCCTATTTCTTCACGCAGGAACGCTGGGACAGTTTGCAAAGCACCTTGCAGATGGAAGCTGACGGCACGCTCGACGATGATCCGTCCCGGCGTCACGGCACGGTCGGGGCCGTGGCGCTGGACCGGGCCGGCAACCTTGCCGCGGCGACATCGACGGGCGGCATGACGGCCAAGCGCGCGGGCCGTGTCGGCGACAGCCCGATCATCGGCGCCGGAACCTTCGCCGACAATGCCACTTGCGCGGTCTCGGCCACCGGCGATGGCGAGGCCTTCATCCTCCTAGTCGTCGCGCACGAGATCGACGCGCGCATCCGGTTGGCCGAGCAGCCGATATCGGAAGCCGCGCGAGCGGTCGTGATGGACGACCTGACCGCCATCGGCGGCTCAGGCGGCTTGATCTGTATCGCGTGCGACGGGGCGCTCGCGATGCCATTCAACTGCGAAGGCATGTATCGCGGCTGCTTGCGCGACGGCGATGCACCCAAAACGGAGATCTATTGACGCGGTGCCTGGAAGGTCAGCGCCCCCGCCCGAGGCGACTGGCCAGCGGCATCACGGATGCTGGCCCTGGTCCTTGGGGCGCTATGCCGTGCCTCCCTCAGCCGATCTTGGCACCCCAGAACGAGGTCTGGTCGGCGGCGAAATGGCCGTCCGCGGCACTGAAGGTCCCCTGCAGTTCGACGCAGTCGCCGGCGGCAAGCGACACCATGGTCTGCAGCCAAAGCGCGGTCGCCTCGGAGACATGCGCGCCGCTAAACTCGCCGCGCGAGCCGCGGATCTCCGTCGTGCCGTTCAGGACGAGCCGCCCGCTCATCCGCGCCGACGTTCTGGCGTTCACCTTGTAGAGCAGCGTGTCGCCGATGAACTGCCCTCAACGAGTGGTCCGGTTCCATTGTTAGTGCATGACGAGCCGTTGATCCATCGGGACGATGCTCTCCGGCGCCGGGGGGCGGTAGCCCAGGGCGCTGTGGGGGCGCACCGTGTTGTAGTGGCGGCGCCATTGCTCGATCAGGAACGGCGCGTGGCCATCCTCGACAAGGGACGCGAACCCCTCTCCAAGTCCGCCTGGACCGGCGAACAGATCGACGATGCCGAAAGTCGAAGGCAAATCAGGCTCCTGACGAACTTCATTCAGCCGGTGTATACCAGGTTCAGGGACGAAAACCAGGACGCATGTGACAGATATCGTGGATCAGCAGACCCGGTCCCGCATGATGGCAGGGATCAGGGGAAAGGACACGAAGCCCGAGCTGGCGCTGAGGCGGGCGTTGCACGCGCGCGGTTTCCGATTCCGCCTCTATTCGAAGGCGGTCCACGGTCGACCGGACCTCGTTCTACCGAAGTATTGCGCCATCGTCTTCGTGCATGGCTGCTTCTGGCATCATCTTGTCGCCGCGTTTGGTGATGCGGCCCCGGGTGTCGGTCTCGTTGGACTGGCTGACCCGCGGGACGATGCCGAAATAGGCCGCCAGCTTGTCGGCGCT
>NZ_JBISDG010000045.1:0-25994 GCF_044472985.1 Roseovarius salis
AAAGCTCCGCGCATCTCTCGGTTGCTCCACCTGCGCTTGTCGGCGTATGAACCCAAAGGACTCCGGTTCCGGCTGGATGAAAGTTCAGTGGCAGGTCAAGGCCAGTTTCGACAAGGGCGAACTGACCGTCAGGCTGCCCAAGACCGAGACGGAGAAAACCGAGGGCAAACGCATCGAAATCAAGAAATCCGCCTGACGCGACAGGTTGCGCCGGATCACGGGGCGCGCCCCGCCCGGCGCGCCCGCCCCTATCCCAGGATCACGTCCAGCAGCATCATCAGGACCAGCCCGGCCATCAGGCCCATCGTCGCCGATGCCTGATGGCCGTGGCGATGCGTTTCCGGCACGATCTCGTGGCTGATGATATACAGCATGGCTCCAGCCGCAAAGGTCAGCCCCGGCGGCAGCACGTGCAAGGACATCTGGACGGCACTCACCCCGAGCAACCCGCCCACTGGCTCGATCAGGCCGGTCACGAGTGCCACGGCGAACGCGTATGGCGCGCCGTATCCATGCGCCCTGAGCGCAACGGCCACGGCCAGCCCCTCCGGCGCGTTCTGCAGGCCGATGCCGGTGGCCAGGGAAACGCCGTTCTGGATATCGCCGCCGCCGAAGCCGACGCCGACGGCGAGTCCTTCGGGGAAATTATGGATCGTGATCGCGAACACGAACAGCCAGATCTTGGGCAGTGCGGTTGTATCCGCGCCCTCGGGCCCGCTGACGAAATGGCGGTGCGGCACGACAGCGTTGAGCGCGGCAATCGCGCCGGCCCCGACAAGGATGCCGGCGGCGGCCATGAATGCCGCGGCAACGGTGGAGCCGTAGAGCCGCTCCCCCGCCTCGATGCCGGGCAGGATCAGCGAGAAATAAGATGCCGACAGCATCACGCCCGCTGCGAAGCCCAGCATCGTGTCACCGTATTTCTGCGGCACGGTACGGCCGAAAAGGACCGGCAGCGCCCCCGCCGCGGTCATCAAACCCGCGGCAAGGCTGGCCAGGAATCCCATCAGCGTCAGGGTCATCGTGTCAGACCGGGCGGCGGCGCAGTATGTGGATGGCCGTGTAGGTCATAACAACCTCGTCGGACTGGTTGCGCACATCGTAACGGATCGTCGTGCGCCCCCTGTCGGACCGGGATGCGGAGGGAACGCTCTTGAGAACAGTCGCCTCCGCCTTCAGCGTGTCGCCGGGGCGCACGGGCCGGAGCCAGCGGATGTCATCCATGCCCGGCGACCCCATCGAGGCCTGCTTCCATACGTCCGCTTCGAGGCTCAGCACGAACGCCGTCAACATCGTGTGGAACCCGCTGGCGATGAGGCCGCCATAGGGCGATTGGCGCGCGGCGTCCGCGTCGAGGTGGAAATCCTGCGGATCCCACTCGCGTGCGAACCTCACGATATCGGCCTCGGTCAGCGTACGGGTGCCGGTCTCGAATCGGTATCCCTCGTGCAGATCGTCGAAATACATGGTCCCACCGTGCTTTCATTTGCCACAGCCCGAAACGCCTGCTTAGCATTGAACCGAGCCGGCGCCACCGGTAAATCTTTCTTACCAAATCCGAAGGATGCCCATGCCAGTCATCACCTGCATCGAAGACCTCCGCCAGCTTTACGAGCGGCGCGTGCCGCGCATGTTCTACGACTATGCCGAAACCGGCAGCTGGACGGAACAGACCTTTCACGAGAACACCAGGGATTTCCGGGACATCTACCTGCGGCAGCGCGTGGCAATCGACATGTCCGGCCGCAGCACGGCATCGACCATGGTGGGACAGGACGTGGCGATGCCGACGGCGCTGGCGCCGGTGGGGCTGACGGGCATGCAGCACGCCGATGGCGAGATCAAGGCGGCCCGCGCCGCAGAGAAATTCGGCGTGCCCTTCACACTGTCCACGCTGTCGATCTGCTCGATCGAGGACGTGGCCGAGAACACCGAGAAACCCTTCTGGTTCCAGGTCTACACCCTGCGCGACGAGGCGTTCATGAAACGCCTGTTCGACCGCGCGCGGGCGGCCAAGTGCTCTGCGCTGGTGATCACCGTCGACCTTCAGGTGCTGGGGCAGCGGCACAAGGACCTCAAGAACGGTTTGTCCGCACCGCCCAAGCTCACCCTCAAATCCACCGCGAACATGATGACCAAGGTCCGGTGGGGGCTTGGAATGCTCGGCACGAAACGCCGCGAGTTCCGCAACGTCGTCGGCCATGCCGAGGGCGTCAGCGACCCGTCCTCTCTGGCCAAGTGGACGGCCGAGGCGTTCGACCCCGCGCTCGACTGGGAAAAGATACGCAAGTTCCGCAAGATGTGGGATGGGCCTGTGATCATCAAGGGCATCATGGACCCCCGCGATGCGCGCGAGGCGCTCAATGCGGGCGCGGACGCGATCGTTGTGTCCAACCATGGCGGCCGGCAGCTGGATGGTGCGCTCAGCTCGATCCGGGCGCTGCCCCCGATCATGGACGCGGTCGGCGACAGGATCGAAGTGCACATGGATGGCGGCATCCGCACCGGGCAGGACATCCTCAAGGCGCTTTCCCTCGGCGCGCGGGGCACGATGATCGGTCGGCCTTTCGTGTACGGGCTCGGCGCCATGGGCGAAGCCGGGGTGACCAAGGCGCTGGAGATCCTGCACAAGGAACTCGACACCTCGATGGCGCTCTGCGGGCGCACAGACGTGAAAACGCTCGACCGGGATATCCTGATGGTGCCGGAGGGGTTCTCGGGACGGTGGGAGAGCTGACGCGCGCGCCACACCGCCCCGTGTCGGGATCATGGGCCGGCAATGCTTGATTTGCCCTTTTCACGGCGAGCAAACCGGTCTATACGCGCGGCTTCACGCGGGGTTACAGCCTTGGAGGAGCCCCGCCCTAACTTTGGAGACATACACCATGGCTGGAGAAATTCCTGATCTTCACGCCCGGGAACGCACGGGGACGGGCAAGGGCGCCGCCCGTGCAGCACGCCGCGACGGCATGGTTCCGGGGATCGTTTTCGGGGGCGACGTCGATCCGCTGCCGATCAGCATTCCGTTCAACGAACTGATGAAGAAACTCACCGCGGGCCGCTTCAAGTCGACCCTGTTCAACCTCAAGGTCGACGGGCATGACGATGTCCGGGTGATCTGCCGGGACGTGCAGCGTGACGTGGTCAAGGATCTTCCCACGCATTTCGACCTGCTGCGCCTGCGCCGGTCCACCAAGATCAACCTCTTCATTCCCGTCGAGTTCGTGAACGAGGAAGAGTCGCCCGGCATCAAGCGCGGCGGCGTCCTGACGGTGGTGCGCAACGAGGTCGAGCTGATCGTGACGGCCGGCGACATCCCCGAAAAGGTCACCGTGGACCTCACCGGCCTCGAAATCGGGGATTCCGTTACCATCAGCGGTGTCGATCTGCCGCAGGGCGCGAAACCCACGATCGAGCGCGACTTCATCATCTGCAGCGTCTCGGCCCCGTCTGCCCTGCAGTCCGAGGAAGGCGAGGAAGAAGAGGCCGAAGCCGGCGAGGTGCCGACGGTCGCAGACGAGGAAGGCGATCAGGCCGGGAGCGGCGAAGAATAGGTCGATCTCCTTTTTCAGGATGCTGAAGGCGCGGGGGAACATCTCCCGCGCTTTTTCGTCGCCGGGTCCGTGTTGATTCCGCGGGATGCGCGGCCTACACCGTTGGCACCCCTAACGGCGAGGCGCGAGAATGCTGATATTTGCGGGGCTCGGCAATCCGGGCGCGAAATATGCCGGCAACAGGCACAACATCGGGTTCATGGCGCTAGACCGCATTGCCGCGGAACACGGTTTCGCCCCGTGGCGAAAGAAATTCCATGGCGAAGTGACTGAGGGGCGGCTCGGCCCCGAAAAGGTGCTTTTGCTCAAGCCCATGACATTCATGAACCTTTCGGGACAGTCCGTCGGCGAAGCGATGCGCTTTTACAAGCTTGGGCCCGGGGACGTCACCGTGTTTCACGACGAGCTCGACCTCGCACCGGGCAAGGTTCGGGTCAAGTCGGGCGGGGGTCATGCCGGCCACAACGGGCTGCGGTCCCTGCACCAGCATATCGGGGAGGCCTATCGGCGGGTTCGGCTGGGCATCGGGCATCCCGGGCGCAAGGAGCAGGTCACCCAGTACGTGCTGCAGGATTTCGCCAAGGCCGACGGCGAGTGGCTGGACGATGTTCTGCGCGGCGTGGCCGAAGGTGCGCCAGAGCTCGCGGCCGACCGCACCGACCGATTTCTCAACGCCGTGGCCCGGCGGGCTGCACCTGCGGCCAAGCCAAAGCCCGCGCAGGGCGCGGCCCCCGCCAGGCCCGAAACGGCCGACCCGCCGGCAGACGCGGAAGACACCCGTTCGCCACTGCAGAAGCTGGTGGACAAGTTCCGCTGATCCGCCGCCGTACCCGGCGCTTGACAAGCGTCATGGCGGTTGCATTTGTCTTCTCCTGAAACAGGGGAGGGTTGATGAGAGTGATCTTGAGGTGGGCCCTGCGCATAGGGATTGCCCTGATACTGGCGGCGGCCGTCGTAGGCTTCGCGAAACGCGAGCAAATCGGGCGGCTGCTGGCGGTGAACAGCCTGTTCGACAAGGATCACATCGTCGAGAATTTCTCGCATATGGACCGGGCATTCCTGACGGTCCCGATTTCACGGGGAGACGGCCCGGTGTCGCCCCTGCCCGAGGGCCCGCAAGCAGCCCTGCCCCCCGGCACCGGGCGCTGGATCACCGAGCGCCACGTGACCTCGCTGCTGGTACTCAAGGACGGCCGGGTTGTGCATGAAAGCTACCATCTCGGCACCGGCCCCGAGGACCGCAGGATCGGCTGGTCGATTTCCAAGAGTTTCCTGTCCGTGCTGTTCGGGATCCTCTTGGACGAAGGCGCCATCGCCTCGCTCGATGACCCGGTCACGGAATATGCCCCGCGCCTCGCCGCCGGCGCTTATGACGGCGTCGCCATCCGCGATATCCTGCAGATGACGAGCGGCGTGGAATTCGACGAGGATTATCTCGACTACCATTCCGATATCAATCGCATGGGCCGGGTGCTGGCACTTGGCGGGACGATGGACGGCTTTGCCGCGGGCCTGACGGCGCGCGCGGCCGAACCCGGCACCGCGTGGAACTACGTTTCGATCGACACCCATGTTCTGGGCATGGTGATCCGCGGGGCGACCGGGCGCGATCTTCCCGCGCTGTTGACGGAAAAGGTCATCGCGCCCTTGGGTCTTGAAAGCTCTCCGTATTACGTCGCCGACGGAGAGGGCGTGGCCTTCGCCCTTGGCGGGATCAACATGACCACCCGCGACTACGCGCGGTTCGGCAAGATGGTGGCACAGGGCGGGCGCTATGACGGCCGGCAAGTGGTGCCGCGGGACTGGCTGGCGCGCTCCACGACGCCGCTCGCCCCGACGGCGGAGGGCGAGATCCGATATGGCTACCAGTGGTGGATTCCCAAGGATGGCGAGGCAGGTGTCGTCATGGCGCGGGGCATCTACGGCCAGTATATCTATATCGACCGCGCCCGCGATGTCGTGATCGTGACCACCGCAGTCGACCGCGATTTCCGCGAGGACGGCGTGCACGATCAGAACATTGCCGTTTTCCGCGCCATCGCCGGGGCGCTTTAGGGCCGCGCGCTTGCCCGGCCGCGGCAGTTGTTGTTACAACACAGCCCGAGGCGCGCGCGCCCGCGCGCAGCCTTTCACGTGGCCGGACCAAAGCCAAAGAGGCACGACATGAGCTTCATCGCGATGAACCGTTTCCAGGTCCGCGCAGGCCACGAAGGGGATTTCGAGGCGATGTGGCGCGAGAGGGAAAGCCGCCTGAAGGAGGTGCACGGTTTCCGCGAGTTCCGCCTGCTCAAGGGGCCTGAGGGCGACGGCTATCGCCTGTATTCCAGCCATGTCATCTGGGACAGCCAGGCCGATTTCGAGGCCTGGACCAAGTCGGAGCAGTTCCGCGACGCGCACAGGAACGCCGGCCAGTCCGCGACCCGCGATGCCCTTATGGGGCCACCGCAATTCGAAGGATTCGAGACGGTGCTGCACGAGGACTGAGCCGGGTGCGGCTTGCCCGGAAGGCGCGTGGCTCTAGCATTGAAATAAAACGAAACAGGGGCTGTCATGATCGAGAAAGAGCCATCCGTGAACGTGCTGGGCGGGCCTCTCGCTCTTTGTTCCAACGATCCTGTCACCGGGTTCTTCCGCGACGGGCACTGCAACACCTGCGCCGAGGACAGGGGCAGCCACACGGTCTGCGCCCTCATGACCGAGGAATTCCTCGCCTACTCCAAGTATGTCGGCAACGACCTCAGCTCGCCCCGTCCAGAATTCGGATTTGCGGGGCTCAAACCGGGCGATCAGTGGTGTCTGTGCGCCGCGCGCTTTCTTCAGGCGCATGACGAGGGCTGCGCGCCACAGGTCAGGCTGGATGCGACGCACGAGCGCGCCCTCGACATCGTGTCACTCGATATCCTGAAGAAATACGCGCCGGCCTGAGCGTCGCTCCTGACGGGGGATCAGCCGCCCTCGCCCATGTCGAAGCCGAAATGCCGCGCCACCGTGTCGATATCCTTGTCGCCGCGCCCGCACATGTTCATCACCAGCAGGTGGTCGGCCGGCAGGTCTGGCGCGATCTTCATCACGTGGGCCAGCGCATGGCAGGGCTCAAGCGCGGGGATGATCCCCTCCTTGCGGCATGAAAGCTGGAACGCCTCCAGCGCCTCGGCATCGGTGATCGATACGTATTCCGCGCGCCCTGTCTCGTGCAGCCAGCTGTGCTCGGGGCCGATACCGGGGTAATCCAGCCCCGCCGAAATCGAATATCCTTCCAGGATCTGCCCGTCATCGTCCTGCAAAAGATAGGTCCGGTTGCCATGCAGCACGCCCGGGCGCCCGCCGGTGAGCGAGGCGCAGTGCTCCATCTTCTCGTCCACGCCCTTGCCGCCGGCCTCGACCCCGATGATCCGCACCTCCTTGTCGTCAAGGAACGGGTAAAACAGGCCCATGGCGTTCGACCCGCCGCCGATCGCCGCGATCACCGTGTCGGGCAGCCGCCCCTCGGCCGCCTGCATCTGCTCGCGCGTCTCCTTGCCGATGATCGACTGGAAGTCGCGCACCATGGCCGGATAGGGGTGCGGGCCGGCCACCGTGCCGATGCAATAGAACGTGTCGCGCACGTTGGTCACCCAGTCCCTGAGCGCATCGTTCATCGCGTCCTTTAGCGTCCCGCGTCCCGAGGTGACGGGCACGACCTCGGCGCCCAGCAGTTTCATCCGGAACACGTTGGGGCGCTGGCGCTCCACGTCGTGCGCGCCCATGTAGATCACGCAGTCCAGCCCGAACTTGGCGCAGACGGTGGCCGTGGCCACGCCGTGCTGCCCGGCGCCGGTCTCGGCGATGATGCGCGTCTTTCCCATCCGCCGCGCCAGCAGGATCTGGCCCAGCACGTTGTTGATCTTGTGCGCGCCGGTGTGGTTCAACTCGTCGCGCTTGAGGTAGATCTTGGCACCGCCCAGATGCGCCGTCAGCCCCGCCGCATGATAAAGAGGGCTCGGGCGGCCAACGTAATGCGTCCACAGGTCCTGCATCTCGTCCCAGAAGCCCTGGTCGGTCTTGGCCCTTTCATACTGCTCTTCCAGCTCGAGTATGAGCGGCATCAGCGTTTCGGACACGAACCTGCCGCCGAACTTGCCGAACCGCCCCTTCTCGTCCGGGCCGGTCATGAAAGAGTTGAAAAGGTCGTTCATGGTGCGCGTCTTTCCCGTTATGTCCCGTTCTCAATATGGCCCGCCGCGGGGATTTTCCAGCGGATTCCGCGGCCGGATCGCCCTGTCACGAACCACGTCCCGGCCGCGCGTCACAAAGGGGCTTCCGGCGCCGGGTATCGAGGGGGGCACGGCCTGCCACGACGGGGGCACAGCCCCCGCCGGCGATTGCGCCTCAGAGCATTCTCACGACATGCGCCCGCGACCACAGGTCGGGTTCGCCCAGCAGGAACGGACGGAAAGGCGGTGTCACGTGCACCGTTTCCCACACGCCGTTGGCTGTCAGGTCTTCCATGACCTGCGGGAACCCCTGCTCCTTGTAGCTCGCCTCCAGCAAGTTGAACACGCCATATCCGCCCGGCCGCGTCACCCGGGCAAGGTGCCTGAGCGTCTCGGGCGGCGCATGGCCCGGACCAAAGGAGCCAACGCAGACGAACCCCGCGAAATGATCGTCCGCATAGGGCAGCGCCGCCCCCATGTCGGCCTGTTCGAATCCCGAATAGGCACCGGTCCGTTCCGCCTGCGCGATCATCTCCGGCGAGAGATCGCACCCGAACACGTGATGATACCCCATGAGCATCAGTGTCTCGCCCACCAGCCCCGTGCCACAGCCGGCATCCAGGATCGGACCATGGGTCCGACCGGCAAAACTGGCCAGAAGCCCCGCACCGAGCGCCGGCAGGCGGAACCCCTTGGCGAGGTTGTCGGCGTCATAGCTGGCCGACCAGGTGTTGTAGATCTCCCGCGCCTCGTCCGCGGACTTGGCGCCGTAAACGTCATCGAGGTTTTCAGTGTCCATCCGAATGATCTCCTTTCGCCGCAAGCAGACCTTTGCCCGCGGGGAATGTCAATCAATGGGCGGAACGCGGCGCACACCCGTTTCGGCGCCCGATCAGGGTCGGCGCACCCGGATCTCCATGCGGCGGTCATTGTCGGTCTCGTCGCTTTCGTCGACCGTGTGTCCGACATCGGCCATGGCGCGCGTGTTCAGGCGGGCATACCAGCTTGGATAGCCCGCGTAATCGCATGTCAGTATCCGCCCGCCGCGCGCATTGGTCGATTCGACCGTCCAGCTACAGGCGGGCGTCGGATAGTTCTCTCCCGGCCACCACGCCACGCGGTATCGCCCGGCGGCCGCGTTGCCACGATTGTAGACACCGATCCGGACCCGCACCGGTTGCCCCTGAACCGGCGTCTCCGGCGTCAGGGAGAACTCCGAGATGTAAAGGTTGGGCCGTCCGGGCGGCGCACTGCCTGCCCCCGAGACGCGAATGGCGAAACGCCGGTCATTGTCGGCCTCGTTGGTCTCGGCGACAGTGTTGCCGGCATCGACTATGACCCTTGTCCTGATCTGCGCGTAGGCACTGGGATAGCCGCCATACGTGCAGCGCAAGATCCTGCCTCCGCGCGCATTGGTTCCGTCGACGTTCCAAGTGCAAGCCGCGCCGCTTGCGTAGGTATCGCCGGGCCACCACTCCACGCGATAGGCACCGGCGGCCGCATCGCCGCGATTGTAGACCCCGATCCGGACATCGACCGGCTGCCCGCGGACCGGCGTCGCGGGATCGAGCGAGAATTCCGAGACAACCAGGTTGGGCCCGGCAAACGCCGCCCCGCTCCCCGATGCCAAGACGAACAGTGCCGCGCTCATCAGAGCCCAGACGCGGCTTGGGGTCCAGCACATCATTCCAAGATCCTCCTGCCTGCAGGCCACAAGGACAGGAGGGATCGCATGGAATGCGGCCGCGGTCGTTAACACGGGTCAATGGCCATCATCCCGCGGGGCGGCCATGCAGCCATTTGCCGTGAACAGAGCATAACCGGCAGGTCACGGCGGCGAAAGGATCATGCCCCGGCGCGCTCAGGCGCCGTGCTGGCACTCGCCCCGTGCGTTTTCTATGAAGCTGCGCATCAGGTCGGGATCCTTCTCGCCCGGCGCACTTTCCACGCCGGAGGAGACATCGACCTGCCGCGCACCGGTCTGACGGATCGCATCGGCCACATTGTCGGGCGTCAAGCCACCGGCCAGCATCCAGGGCACCGGCCAGCGGCGCCCGGCAATCAGGGACCAGTCGAAGGCCTGCGCATTGCCGCCGGGCCTGTCCGCGTCTGCAGGCGGCTTGGCATCCACGAGGATCTGGTCGGCCACCTTCGCGTAGAAGTCGATCTGGCTGAGATCCTCGCGGCTGGAAATGCCCACGGCCTTCATTACCCGCAGCCCGTAACGCGCCTTGATCTCGCTCACGCGCGCCGGGGTCTCCTTGCCGTGCAGTTGCAGGAAATCCAGCGGCACGGACGAGGTCAGCAAATCCAGCGTGGCGTCGTCGGCGTCAACTGTCAGCGCCACCTTGGCCACCCCCTCGGGCACCGACGCCGCCATCAGCCCCGCCGTCTCGATATCTAGATGCCGCGGCGACCTGGGGAAGAACACGAAGCCGAGGTAATCGGCCCCCGCGAGGATCGCGGCGGGGATGTCGGCGGGATCGGTCAGACCGCAGATTTTCACCCTGATGTCATGCGTCATGCGGGGGGACTTAGCTGGCCTCGTCCAGAAGTGCCAGCACCTCGTCCTTGCCCTTGTGCTTTTCGCCCTTCAGACGGCGTATCTCGGATTTCAGCCGCTCCATCTCGCGCCGCTGTCGGGCGGCCGTCGCGCGTTCGCCCGCCTCGCGGATCCATTCCCAAATGAAGCCGATGATGAGGCCTGCCAGAACGCCGCCGAATATGACGACGAAGAGCGGCACCTCGTAAGACGGGTTGAGCGCCGCAAGATGGGCGATCTCCTCGGGCAAGACCTGGACGCGGACGATCCCGCGGTTTGCAAGCGCGACGAGAACGAGGGCGGCCGCGAAAACGGCGATGGAGGCGTATCGGACGTATCGCATCAGGCTTTCCCGTTCAGACGGTCACGCAAGAGCTTGCCGGTCTTGAAGAAGGGCACGTGCTTTTCCTCGACATGCACGGATTCACCCGTGCGCGGGTTGCGCCCGATCCGGGCCTCCCGCTTCTTGACGGAAAACGCGCCAAAGCCGCGCAACTCTACACGGTTGCCGTCTGCCATGGCGCCGGTGATTTCGTTGAAGATGGTGTTCACGATACGCTCGACGTCGCGATGGTAGAGGTGCGGGTTCTCGTCGGCGATTTTCTGTATCAGTTCCGATCGAATCATCGGCCATCTCCCGGGCTGGTTTGGTCCGGCGCGTTGCACGGACCGTATAAACTATAGATACAAATCAGAAAAACCGAAATAGCTGGGTGTCCCGCGGTTGCGGGAAATTTGCCGTTAATCAACGAAGGATGCAGGAATACGGCGGATATTGCGCCTATTCCCAACGCCGTTGCGTGGCGCACCGCGCAGACCGCCCCGCAGCATGACCGTTGATTCGTGGCATCGAAAAAGCAGCGGCCCCGCCATGTTCTGGCGGGGCCGTGTTCGCGAAACGGGCTTTTGCCACGTTTACTTGTTCTCGTCGTCGCCCTTCAGCGCGGCCCCGAGGATATCGCCGAGCGAGGCGCCGGAATCAGAGCTGCCGTACTGCTCGACCGCTTCCTTTTCCTCGGCGATTTCGCGCGCCTTGATCGACAGCCCGAGCCGCCGCGACTTGGGGTCAACGTTGGTGACGCGCACGTCGATCTTGTCACCGACCGAGAAACGCTCGGGGCGCTGCTCGGAACGATCACGCGACAGGTCGGACCGGCGGATGAAGGATTTCATGCCCTCGTATTCCACCTCGATCCCGCCATCCTCGATCGATGTGACCTCGACGGTGATGATCGAACCGCGCTTCACGCCGTCCACGGCCTCGGCGAACTTGTCGCCGCCCACGGCCTTGATCGACAGCGATATCCGCTCTTTCTCCACGTCCACTTCCGAGACCACGGCCTTGACCACGTCGCCCTTGCGGTAGTTCTGGATGGCGTCCTCGCCACGCTCGTCCCAGCTGAGGTCCGAGAGGTGCACCATGCCGTCGATCTCGCCCGGCAGGCCGATGAACAGGCCGAATTCGGTGATGTTCTTCACCTCGCCCTCGACCTCTGTGCCGACCGGATGCGTTTCGGCGAACACTTCCCAAGGGTTGCGCATCGTCTGCTTGAGTCCAAGGCTGACGCGGCGCTTGGCCTGGTCGATCTCCAGCACCATGACCTCGACCTCCTGGGAGGTGGAGACGATCTTGCCCGGGTGCACGTTCTTCTTGGTCCACGACATTTCCGAGACGTGCACGAGTCCCTCGACACCCGGCTCCAGTTCGACGAAGGCGCCGTAATCGGTGATGTTCGTCACACGGCCGGTGTGGACAGATCCCAGCGGGTACTTGACCGCAACCAGATCCCACGGATCCTCCTGCAGCTGCTTCATGCCGAGGCTGATGCGGTGGGTCTCCTTGTTGATCTTGATGACCTGGACCTTAACGGTCTCGCCGATCGACAGGATCTCGGAGGGGTGATTGACCCGGCGCCACGCCATGTCGGTGACGTGCAGCAGCCCGTCCACGCCGCCCAGATCGACGAAGGCACCGTATTCGGTGATGTTCTTGACCACGCCTTCCACGGTATCGCCCTCGGAAAGCTTGGCGATGACCTCGGCGCGCTGCTCGGCGCGCGACTCTTCGAGGATGGCGCGGCGCGAAACGACGATGTTGCCGCGGCGGCGGTCCATCTTGAGGATCTGGAAGGGCTGCTTGAGCCCCATCAGCGGCCCGGCGTCGCGCACGGGGCGCACGTCAACCTGGCTGCCCGGCAGGAAGGCCACGGCGCCACCGAGATCGACGGTGAAACCACCCTTGACCCGTCCGAAGATCGCACCTTCGACCCGCTCATCATTGGCGTAGGCTTTTTCAAGCCGGTCCCATGCTTCCTCGCGGCGGGCCATTTCGCGGCTGATGACGGCCTCGCCATTGGCGTTCTCGGCCGCGCGCAGATAAACCTCGACTTCGTCGCCCACCGAAATGTCGGGCTGTTCGCCGGGGTTTGCGAATTCCTTGAGATCGACGCGGCCTTCCATCTTGTAGCCGACGTCGATAATGGCTTGGCCCGCCTCGATCGCGATGACCTTGCCCTTGACGACAGAACCCTCCTGGGGCGTGTCCATCTCGAAGCTTTCGTTAAGGAGGGCTTCGAACTCCTCCATCGATGCGTTTTGTGCCATGTGGCGCTGGTTTCCTTTGCGTAATCGATTTTTCCGGCCGCGCGGTTGTCTCCGCCGGTCTTGGGGTTTCGTTGGTCAGACGGCCCACAAAGCAAAGAGGGCCGGATGCCCCGACCCTGCTCGACCTCTTTCTTCGTGTGTCGTTGTCCGCCTCGGCGACACGCGCGGATGTAGCTGCCGAAGGATGAAAATGCAAGCAAGTAATGCCATGTCACGCCCCATACCCGCGAAACACCGCCCTGCTGCGGCGGTTGAACGTACCGGCAACGGGGTGTTACCCAACCCGTGCGCAGGATCGGGATAGCCACATGACGCTCGCAGATGCCGTTGCCACACAAGGCCCCGTTCTCAGGCTGTGGGTGCTTTGGCTGCTCGTCATCATGCTCGCGGCACCCGCCGTACTGCTGCTGTTCAGGAACACGCGGGTCGACGGGGTCATCGGGCTGGCCGCGGCGTTCGCGGTTATGATTTCGATGCAGTGGCTCTATGCACAGGTTGGGTTCGTCCGTCTGCTCGCCCTGCCGCATGTCGCGGTCTGGACGCCGCTGGCGATCTACCTGTTCCTGCGCTTGCGCGGCGGGCGGATGCCGGCCGTTGCGAAGGCCGTGACGTGGCTTTTCCTGCTGTCGATCCTGGTTTCGCTCGCGTTCGACTACGCCGACATGATCCGCTGGTTTCTGGGCGAACGGGGGTCCCTGCTGCCAGGCGGAGCAGGCTAGCGGTCAGCTCCGTGCCCGCTCGATCAGCTCGATCGCCCGTGCCACGGCGGTTTCGATGTCCATCTCGGACGTGTCGAGTGTCACGGCATCGTCCGCGGGTTTCAGCGGCGCATCGGCGCGGGCGCTGTCGCGGGCGTCACGGGCGCGCAGATCGGCAAGCACCTCGTCGTAGCCCGTATCGTAACCCTGTTCCACGAGCTCCTTGTAGCGTCGTTCGGCCCGCACTTCGTCCGTGGCCGTGACGAAAAGCTTCACGTCCGCGTCGGGGCAGATCACGGTCCCGATGTCACGCCCATCGAGCACGGCCCCCCCGTCGCGAAGGGCAAAAGCGCGCTGAAAATCCACCAGCGCCTTTCGCACTTCCGGAACGGCGGCCACGCGGCTGGCCGCCTGCGCCACGTCCGGCGTGCGCAGATCGCCATGGTCGAGATCCCCGGCACGCAGCGCCCTTGCGGCCTCGATCGGCTCGGTCCCGTCCAGCGTGCGCCGGCCCGTCGCGCGGTAGAGCAGGCCGGTATCGAGATGCGCAAGACCGAACCGCGCCGCCACGGCCCTGGAGATTGTCCCCTTGCCCGCGGCCGCCGGGCCGTCGATCGCAACAGTGAAAGCCATCCGCGCCTCCTTTTCCGGATGTTCGGTGCTAGAGGAAATCGCCATGCGGCTCAAGACATGCGCACGCGGTCAGGACCGATAACGCCGAAGAACACGTGAAAGGGGGCTGGAGCGGGTGAAGGGAATCGAACCCTCGTCGTCAGCTTGGGAAGCTGCTGCTCTACCATTGAGCTACACCCGCAGGTTGGGCCGTTTCTAATGCCCGGACGCGTCATGGGCAAGACGAAACAGCCGGGATGCACGACCAAATCACGGGGCACGGGACGGAAATACCGACCCGATGCCCCTCTTTCGGCCGAGGATACCCGTCAGCGCGTGCGCGCCGCGGAGCACTGGGCGGCCTCCAGCAAGGCGGTGATCCCGCGTTCCAGCGCCGCGCGATCACGCGGCGACAATGCCGAAAGCATCGCCTCGGCCCGCGCCCCTACCCGGGGCAGAAGCTGTTCGTAACACTGCCGCCCGGTCTCGGTGCAGGCGTATTCTCGCAATCTCCGGTCACGATCGGGGACACGGCTGGTGATAAGACCCTTGGCCGCCAGTCTCTGGCTGGCCCGGCTGACCTGCACCTTGTCCAGCGTCGTTCTGCGCGCCAGTTCGACGGAATCGAGACTGCCGGCGCGCCCCAGCAGGAACAGCAACCGCCATTCCTCACGGCTGAGTCCGAACTCCGTCGCGTAGACCTCGGCCAGGTCACGGGAAAACGCCTCGGACGCCACGGCGAGGCGATAGGGAAAGAAGCTGTCAAGATCCATCGCGGTCGGTGACGGCATCGGCGCGCCCCGACCCCTGGGAACGCGCCGTCCGTCGGGCTTCGGCCAGCGCTTCGGACAGTATCCGCCGGTCTCCGACATGGTTGCTCAGCAACAGGACGAGGCGTGCGTTCAGGGCATGGCTTTCCGCGTCGGACAGGCCCTCGTGGGTTTGCAGGAGTTCGGAATAGAACCCGTCGGGGTCCGGGATGTTGGGGGTCAACGTCAGGGACATGTCTCACTCCTTGCCGCAGGCTTTCAGGATCGCGGCGCGCAGCGCGGGCTCATCATACTCCCGCCAGCGCGCGACCACGTGCTGGTCGGGACGGACCAGGTAAACGGCCGATGGCGCGTCGCCCAGATATCGCTGCGCCAACGCGCCGGTGGGGTCGTCGGCGGCGGACACGCAAACCCGCCGGACCGCAACGCCGCCCGCCTCCGTGATCTCGGGCAGCTCGACGTCCACCGCCAGAACCACGAAACCGTTCCCAAGCCGCGACAACAGGTACCCTTCGCCGACCGGCGCATCGGGGCACGGCGCGCCAGGGCGCGTCCGGGCGGGACCGCCGGGAAGGGCGTCCTCGGAGTTGAGCGGGCCGTCGTCATGGATGCAGGGCACCGACAGGCGCCCGGAATTCACCAGCGGCCGCGCGAAAGCGTGACGCTCGGCCAGATCGAGCACCGCGTTGCGGAAGGTGTGGCTGATCTGCGACTTGGGCGTGATGAAATCGGTCGAGCGGGTGGAGTTGAGGATGTTCTCGTCAGCCCCCTGCACGCGTTCGGCATCGTAGCTGTCGAGCAAGGTCGCGGGCGCCTGTCCCCGCACGACCATCCCCAGCTTCCAGCCGAGGTTGTCCACGTCCTGCATCCCCGAATTGGCACCGCGCGCGCCGAACGGCGACACCTGGTGCGCCGCATCCCCGGCAAAGATCACGCGCCCGTGGCGGAACCTTTCCATGCGCCGGCACTGGAACGTGTAGATCGAGGTCCAGACAATGTCGTACTGCACGTCCGGACCCAGCATCGCATCCAAACGGCGGCGTACGTTTTGTTCCTTCAGCTCTTCCTCCCGATCGGCGTCCCAGCCGATCTGGAAGTCAACGCGCCAGATGTCGTCGGGCTGCTTGTGAAGAAGGGTGGAGGCCCCCGCCTTGTGCGCGGGCTCGAACCAGAACCAGCGCTCGGTGGGAAAGTCGGCATGCATCCGGATATCGGCGATCAGGAAGCTGTCCTCGAACACCCGACCCTTGAATTCCAGACCCATCATCTTGCGCAGGGGGCTGCCTGCCCCGTCGCATCCGATCAGCCAGTCCGCGGTCATCTGGTAGGGCCCCTCCGGCGTGAGTATATCAATCACAACCTGGTCGTCCCGAACCTCGATCGACTGCACCCGGTTCTTGCCGCGCAACTCGATCGGCGCGCCCTCCGCCTGCACCTGCCGCACGCGATCGACGAGAAATTTCTCGAAATAGGGCTGCTGGAGATTGATGAAGGCGGGATACTTGTGCCCCTGCTCGGGCAGCAGGTTGAACTCGAACACTTTGCGGTCCTCGTGGAACACCTTGCCGAGGTTCCACACCACGCCCTTCTCCAGCATCTGCTCGCCGCACCCAAGGCGGTCTGCGATCTCCAGGCTGCGCTTGGAAAAGCAGATCGCACGCGAGCCCATGCCGATGCCTTCGTGATCGTCCAGCACGACCACCGGCACGCCCTGAAGCCCGAGGTCAAGAGCGGTCGCAACCCCGACGGGCCCGCCGCCCAGAACGACGACCGGGTGATGTACCGGGCTGTCCGCGTCCTGGTCGGTCGAGCGTTCGTAGGGGTACAGCTTGAACGCCAGGCTGTAACGGTCGTCCAGCATCGGATCCTCCATCTTTCCTCCGTCGGCGCCGGCTGTGGGTCAACCCTGAAGCTGCGCCCACATCTCCTTGTCCCGCGCGGCCGTCCAGACGCGCGGCGTGTCGATACCGCGCGCCTCGTCATAGGCACGGGCCACGTTGAACGGCAGGCAGTGTTCGTAGATCGCGTAATCGCTGAATTTCGGGTCGCATTCGGCACGCACCGCGTCCCATGCCTCCTTCAGGCTGCCGCCGCGCGCGGCCACCTTTTCTGCCGGCTTGTAGGTGGAGCGAAGGAAATCCTCGGTTTTGTCCAGCGCCGTTGCGACCATTTCCTCGCCCACCAGCGCGTCGCCGCGCCCCGGCGCGATGGCACGCGGTTCGAACGCCGCGATGCTGGCGAGCGTCCGGGGCCAATCCTGGAAGTGTCCGTCGCCGCAATAGCAGGCCGAATGGTATTCGACGATATCGCCGGTGAACATGACCTCTTGGTCGGGAACCCAGATCACCGCATCGCCCGCGGTGTGCGCCCGGCCCAGATGCATGATGTCCACGCGCCTGTTGCCGAGATAGACGGACATCGACTCCGAAAAGGTCGTCGTCGGCCATGTCAGGCCGGGGATTTCCTCATGCCCCTGGAAGAGACGCGGAAAACGATCGAACTCGCTCTCCCAGTCCTCCTGCCCCCGCTCGGCCACCATTGCACGGGCGGTATCGGACATGATGACCTGCCCCGCACCATAGGCCGACGCGCCGAGCACGCGGACCGCGTGGTAGTGCGTCATCACCAGGTGGCTGATCGGCTTGTCCGTCACCGAGCGCACGCACTCGATCACCTTGCGGGCAAGGCGGGGTGTGGCCTGTGCCTCGACGATCATCACGCTGTCGTCGCCTATGATCACTCCGGTGTTGGGGTCGCCCTCGGCGGTGAAGGCGTAAAGCCCCTCCCCGACCTCGGTGAAACTGACCTTCTTTTCCTCCATGTCGCCTGCGGATGCGAATGCCTTGCTCATGTCGTCCTCATTCTCTGGCCCATTCGGGCAATTCAATCGCGGGCCGTACGGTCCCGGTGCAGTCACCGAAGCCGATGCGGTACCCGTCGCCCTGCGCGCACCCGCGCAGGGTCACGCGGTCTCCGTCCTCAAGAAAGCTGCGGCGCTCGCCGCCGCTCAGGATCACGGGCTGCTTTCCGCCCCATGACAGTTCCAGCAGCGACCCGCGGCTGTCCGGCGCGGCGCCGGAGACCGTACCGGACCCCAGCAGGTCGCCCGCGCGCATCGGGCAGCCCGACACCGCGTGATGCGCAAGCTGCTGTGCCGACGAATAATACATCTCGGCATAATTCGTGCGCGCGATGACCGTCTCCGTCCCTCCCGCAGGGGCAAGACCGACCTGCAGATCAATGTCGTAAAGCATCGGCCCCGGCTCGTGCAGGTAGGGCAGCAGGGGCCGCTCGCGCTGCGGCGTGGTGGTCCGAAACGGCTCCAGCGCCGCCTTGGTCACGATCCAGGGGCTGATCGTGGTGGCCGTCGCCTTGGCCTGGAAAGGCCCGAGGGGCTGGTATTCCCATGCCTGTATGTCCCGCGCCGACCAGTCGTTGAGCAGCACGTAACCGAAGATCATGTCGTCGGCCTGCTGCACGCTGACCATCCCGTTGGAGGGCTGTCCGACGACGGCCCCGATCTCAAGCTCGAGGTCGAGACGGGCCGAAGGGGCGAAACGGGGTAACGCGTCGTCCGGTCCCTTGACCTGCCCCCATGGCCGGGTGACATCGGCGCCGGACACCACGACCGACGAGGCGCGGCCATTGTAGCCGACCGGGATCGACAGCCAGTTGGGCGGCAGCGCGTTCTCGGCCCCGCGGAACATGGTACCCACGTTCGTCGCGTGGTGCTTGCCGGCGTAGAAATCCGTGTACTCCGACACCCGGAACGGCATCAGCAGCCGCGTCCGCGCCATCGGCACAAGATGCGGCGCGACGGCGGGGCGGTGCGCCTCCTCCGACAACAGCCCGGTCAGCCGGTCGCGCAGCCGCGCCCAGATGCGCGGCCCGGCCTCCATCACGGCGTTCCAACTCGGTTGCGCGAAAAGCCCCGGCTCGAGCCCGTGATCGACCTGCGCCACGTCGAGGATCATGTCCCCGATGGCAACGCCCATCCGCGCGCCCTGCCCGTCGTCGAACACGCCGCAGGGCAGGTTCTGCAAGGGAAAGTCTGTTCCGGGCGCGTTGGCGCTTTCCACCCAGCTTCTGGCGGTCGTCACGGATGCTCCTTTCGATCGTCGGCTCGTCACCTGCGCGCGTCAGCGGCTTGACCGCGCGGGGGTCACTTCCGGCCCGGCGTACCGTCGAACTTCTTCTCGAGGCTGTCCCAGCAATCGATGTAATCATCCTGCAGCGGTGCCTCCGTCGCGGCAAAGCGCGTCAGGTGCTGGGGAAAGCGCGTCTCGAACATGAAGGACATGGTATTGTCGAGCTTCTCCGGCCGAAGCTCGGCATTCGATGCACCCTCGAACGCCTCGCGGTCAGGGCCGTGCGGCAGCATCATGTTGTGCAGGCTCATCCCGCCGGGCACGAAGCCCTGCGGCTTGGCGTCATACTGGCCGTAGATGTTGCCCATAAGCTCGGACATGATGTTCTTGTGATACCATGGCGGGCGGAAGGTGTCCTCGGCCACCATCCAGCGTTCGCGGAAGAGCACGAAGTCGATATTCGCGGTGCCGGGCACGCCCGAGGGGGCCGTGAGCACGGTGAAGATCGACGGGTCGGGGTGATCGAACAGGATGGCACCGACAGGGCAATAGTTCGTCAGGTCGTACTTGTAGGGCGCGTAATTGCCGTGCCATGCCACCACGTCCAGCGGGCTCTGGCCGATTTGGGTCTCGTGAAACTGGCCGCACCACTTGATCGTCAGGGTCGATGGCACCTGGCGGTCCTCGTAGGCGGCGACGGGCGCCTTGAAGTCGCGCGGGTTGGCCATGCAGTTTGCGCCGATCGGCCCGCGGCCCGGCAGTTCGAACTTCTGCCCGTAGTTCTCGCAGACAAAGCCGCGGCAGGGGCCCTCCAGCACCTCGACCCGGTAGACGAGTCCCCGGGGAATGATGGCGATCTCCTGCGGCGCCAGATCGATGATGCCAAGCTCGGTGCAAAAACGCAGCCTGCCTTCCTGCGGCACGACCAGCAATTCGCTGTCGGCCGAGTAGAAATAGGCATCCTGCATCGAGGCGGTGACAAGGTAGATATGGCTGGCCATGCCGACCTGCGTGTTCACGTCACCCGCCGTGGTCATGGTGTACATGCCGGTCAGCCATGTCAGGCTGTCCTCGGAATGCGGCACCGGGTCCCAGCGGTACTGACCCAACGAGACCACGTCGGGATCGACGTTGGGCGCCGATTTCCAGTACGGCAGGTCGATCTTGGTGTAGCGCGTGGAGTGCTTTACGGAGGGGCGGATGCGGTATGTCCAAGTGCGCTCCGGCGGGTTGGCGGTGAACGCCGTTCCGGAAAGCTGCTCGCCATAAAGGCCGTAGTTGCACTTCTGCGGGCTGTTCATTCCCTGCGGCAGGGCACCGGGCAGGGCCTCCGTCTCGAAATCGTTCCCGAAACCGGGCATGTAGCCTTCATGCGTGCCGGTCACATCCGTTGACCGGATCATGCCGTTGGGCAGTTCCTGTGTGGTCATGACCTCTCTCCCTTGCGCGTGCTGCCGCCCGGGTCTTGGGCCCGGACAGGCTTGGGCGCACTATTCGTTGCAAGTGCAACGTTGTCAAGATTTTCGTAGCACTCGCTATGATCCTCCTTGCCAAACGCGCCGGGCTCCGTTGAAAATGCCCCGAAAGTCAGGAGAGTGAATGACCAAGACGCAACCGCTGCCGGCCTTCGACCTCGACAGCTTCACGCCATACCGGCTCGCCGTGGCAGCCAAGCGCACGAGCGAGGAACTCGCCCGGCAGTATCGCGCTCGATTCGGAATCTCGATCCATGACTGGCGTGTTCTGGTCCACCTCGCCCATGCGGGCGACGGTGTGTCGGTGCGCGATATCGAGGCCCGCGTCGCGCTGGAGAAATACGAGGTCAGCCGGACGGTCAAGCGGCTGGAGACCGCCGGGTTGGTGGTCAAGTCGGCGAACGTCACCGACCGGCGGCTTGTCTGCGTGGCGCTGACGGACAAGGGCCGCGACATGATGGCCGAGCTGCTGCCGATCGCCCGCGCCTACCAGCAAGAGATCGAGGCCCGGCTCGGCGCGGCCTTCGACGGGCTCGAAGCGGGGCTGGACCGCCTCCTGTCCGAAACGGAGTGATACAGCCCTGATCGTGCGTCCCGCGCGCCCCGGCGGACATGCCGCGCCGATCTCGCACCCAGCCCGCGGCGGCCGGGTCGTCAGGGGCGGCGGCGGCGCCGGCGGCGGCTGCCATCCTCCCTGCCGTCACCGCCACCGCCGACATTGAAACTGACCTGCGGAATGGGCACGACCTTGCGCAGCTCGGGGAACGGGTCGGTCTTGTGGGGGATGGCGTTGGCGGCGACGAAATGTTCCTGGAATTTCGGCGCGATCGCGGTTTCGACCTTGGTGATCTCGCGCACGACGCGTTCGATCTCCGCCCGGGCGCCGATATTGCAAAGCGCGATGCGCGCGCCGGTGCCCGCGGCATTGCCGGCGGAGGTGACCTTGTCGAGCGGCACGTCGGGGATCATGCCGAGCACCATGGCGTGTTTGGGCGAGATATGCGCGCCAAAGGCCCCGGCGAGCACCACGCGGTCGACGCGGTCCACCCCGCGTTCGTCCATCAGAAGCCGCGCGCCGGCATAGAGCGCCGATTTGGCCAGCTGGATGGCGCGGATATCGTTCTGCGTGACGGCGATGACGGGACCGCCCTCTGCCGAGGCGTCGTGGATCAGGTAGGCGTTCGTCCGCCCGTCGGCGTAACAGCGCGCTGTCCCTGTTTGCGAGACCGAACCGATCAGGCCCGACTCGTCCATCAGGCCCGCCATGCGCAGCTCTGCCACGGCCTCGATAATGCCTGACCCGCAGATGCCGGTGATGCCGGTGACGGCGGTTTCCTCGGCAAAGCCATCCTCGTCCGACCACTTGTCGCAGCCGATGACGCGGAAACGGGGTTCCTTGGTTTCGGGGTCGATGCGGATGGCCTCGATCGCGCCGGGGGCGGCGCGTTGGCCCGACGAGATCTGCGCGCCCTCGAAGGCCGGCCCGGTGGGCGAGGAGCAGGCGAGCACGCGGGTTTTGTCGCCCAGCAGGATCTCGGCATTGGTGCCCACATCGACGATGAGCGCGAGGTCTTCGGATTTGCCGGGCTCTTCCGACAGCGCCACGGCGGCGCAGTCGGCGCCCACATGGCCCGCGATGCAGGGCAGCACGTAGCTGCGGGCGCGCGGGTTGATCACGGTAAGATCGAGGTCACGCGCGTCCAGTGTCAGGCTGTCGGAGGTGGCCAGCGCGAAGGGCGCCTGCCCCAGCTCGACCGGGTCGATGCCCAGGAGCAGGTGATGCATCACCGGGTTGCAGACGAACACCGTCTCGACGATCAGCTGCGGGTCGATGTCCGCCTCGCGGGCGATTTCGCCCGCCAGCGTGTTGATCGCGTCGCGCACCGCATTGGTCATTTCCTTTTCGCCGCCGGGGTTCATCATCGAGTAGCTGACCCGGCTCATCAGGTCCTCGCCAAAGCGGATCTGGGGGTTCATGATGCCGGAGGATGCCTTGACCTCGCCGGTCACGAGATCGGTCAGATGCGCCGCGACAGTGGTTGAGCCGAGGTCGATGGCAAGGCCGTAGAGGCCGGATTCGTGCAGGCCGGGCCAGATTTCGAGCACGCGCGCCACGTCATCCTGATGTGACTTGTGCAGCGCCACGGTGACCTGCCAGTTGCCCTTGCGCAGAACCGCCTGCAGCTTGGACAGCAGGGTGACATCGGCGCGGATATCCGTCACGCCCCATTCCTTGCCGAGTGCGCGCGCCAGCCGTTCCAGATCGCCTGTGGGCTCGTGCATGTCGGGCTCGTCCACCTCGACAAGATATAGCTTCGTCGCCGGGTCCATCTCCACCATGCGGGCCGAGGCCGCCTTGCGCACGACCTGCTTGTGGACCTGGCTTTCGGGCGGCACGTCGATCACCACGTCACTCATGATCTGCGCCTGGCAGCCCAGCCGGCGGCCGGGTTTCAGGCCGCGCTTCTGATCGTAACGCTCCTCGACCTTGTTCCAATCGGACAGCGCATCGGGGGCCACGGTGATGCCATGCTTGGAAAACTCGCCGTACCCCGGCGTGACCTGGCATTTCGAGCAGATCCCGCGACCGCCGCAAACCGAATCGAGATCGACGCCGAGCTGTCGTGCCGCGGTCAGGACCGGCGTGCCCCTGGGAAAGCGGCCGCGCTTGCCGGAGGGGGTGAAAACGACGAGGGGATCAGTGCTCATGGGCTTGCGAACCTTCGAAAAAAGGTGACTCTGCCGGCAAGGATAAGCGTTCAGCGATGGCGCGGAAGGCTGCAACCGGCACAATCTGTCACTTGCGCGTCATCCATTTGTCCCGCGCCCGGACGGACTTGCAAGGCGGCGCACATGGATCGAGGGATCAGTCGCGGCGAATGTCCGCACCAAGCCCGGTCATCAGCGGTTCGAATACCGGGAACGAGGTGGCGATCGGGCCACCGTCATCCACGCCGACGGGCTGACGTGCAGCCAGGCCAAGCACCAGAAACGACATGGCGATACGATGATCCAGCCGTGCCGCGCATCTGGCGCCGCCGGGCACGCCGCCGGCGCCCCGTCCGTGCACGACCCACCAGTCCTCACCCTCCTCGACCTCTACACCGCAGGTGCGCAGGCCGGTGGCCATGGCGTCAATGCGGTCGGACTCCTTGACGCGCAGCTCCGCGACCCCGCGCATGACGGTTCGTCCCTCGGCAAAGGCGGCAACGGCCGACAGTACCGGGTATTCGTCGATCATGCTGGCCGCGCGTTCGGGGGGAACCGCGACGCCCCGCAAGCCGGGTGAATAGCGCGCGCGCAGGTCGGCCACGGGCTCGCCCCCTTCCTCGCGCCGGTTCTCATAGGTCAGCTCCGCGCCCATTTCGCGCAGGGTGGTGAACAGCCCTGCGCGGGTCGGATTCAGCCCGATATTCGGCACCAGCACATCGGATCCCTCGGTGACAAGGGCGGCGCAGACGGGAAACGCGGCCGAGCTGGGGTCGCGCGGCACCGCGATCGTCTGCGGGACGAGTTCGGGCTGACCGGTCAGGGTGATGACCCGCCCCGCATCGGTGACCTCTGTTGCGATCCGTGCCCCGAACCCCGCCAGCATCCGCTCGGTATGGTCGCGGGTCGCCTCGCGCTCTATCACGACCGTTTCGCCCGGCGCGTTGAGCCCGGCCAGCAGCAGGGCGGATTTCACCTGCGCCGAGGGCACGGGAACCTCGTAGCGCAAAGGGACCGGATCGGCAGCGCCGACGATCGTCATGGGAAGCCGTCCACCCGAGCGGCCCACCGCCTGCGCACCGAACAGCGCCAGCGGCTCGGTCACGCGTGCCATCGGGCGGCCATTCAGGCTGGCGTCGCCGGTGAATGTCGCGGTAATGGGCGAGGTCGCCATGGCCCCCATGATGAGCCGCACCCCGGTGCCGGAATTGCCGCAGTCGATCACCTGCTCCGGCTCGGCAAAGCCTCCCACGCCGACGCCGTGTACCCGCCATGTGCCATCCTCGCCGCGCGCCGCTTCGGCGCCGAGGGCGCGCATCGCGCGCGCCGTGTCCAGCACGTCCTCGCCCTCCAACAAGCCGGTGATCGACGTCTCGCCCACGGACAGGGCCCCAAGGATCAGGGCCCTGTGCGAAATCGACTTGTCGCCGGGAACATGCGCCGTGCCCGAGAGGCGCGTCGAGGCGTGGGCGGTCATTGGGGTCAGGGTGCCGTTGCCGGACATGGGCTGCGCCTTTCGTGCGAACGTGAGATTGCCTGATAGCGCAGGGTGCGCCCGGCGTCCATCGCGTTGCTCTGGCCGGGCCGGCCTGGGTCACTTGGCCTTCCGACCGCGGACATGCCCGGGCCGCAACTGCCCCTGATCCGCCAGCAATGACCGGATGCGCGCGTTCTCCACGGACTTCCTCGCCTGATCCTCGCCGAACTTCTCGACATAGGTTTCGTAGAGCGGGCCCTTGAGCCGCTCATGCTCGTCCCGCGCGTAAGAGCGGAACCATGCGTTACGATCCACCGTTTCGATGTCCGAGAACCCCGCGGCTTCGACCAGGCGTGCCGCATCCGACAGCGACTGCATCTGGTAGGTTTCATTCCCGGTCGTCGCCCATTCGCGCATTTCCTCGGTATAGGGCCGGTCGCTGCAGAACCAGTCGCCCAAGACGATGAGCCCGCCGGGCTTGCACAGGCGGAAAAGCTCTTGGAGGATCGCGTCCTTGTCGGGGCTGTCGATGATGGAATCCTTGCTGAAGACCATGTCGAAGCTGTGCGCGTCGAATGGCAACGGGCCGGGGTGAACCTGCCGGAACGACAGGCGGTCCTGCAGGCCACGCTCCCGGCGCATGGCGTCGGCCTTTGCCAGCGATGCGGCGTCGATGTCCACGCCGATGACATGCCCAGCCCCGTGGGCCTCGGCCAGCAGCGCGTCGTAGCCCCCAATCCCGCAGCCGAAATCAAGCAGGCGCCAGCCTCTGACATCCAGCCCCCCAAGCATGTGCGCAAGCTCCTCCGCGCCGCCGGGCGACAGGAACCCCGCACCCCACCGCAACTGCAAGTTCTCTATCAGCGCGTCGGTGTAGTAGAGCGCGTGTTGGGGCGTCTGCGAAGAGGCGTCGGCGGTTTCTCGTGTCATGGTGTCCTCCTATGATGGTTGTCCAGCAGGACATTGTTTTTCTTTGATTTTGAACCGGGTGAAGTCTTCGAAGACCCAGCCGTTTCGGAGTGTGTCGTAGATGATCGACAACAGCTTGCGCGCGGTGGCGATGATGGCCTTGCCGGCACCGCGGCGTTCCTTGATGCGCTGGTAGAAGGCGTTGAGATAGCCGGAATAATTCCTGGCGACCAAGGTGCACTGCACCAGCGTCGTGCGGATCAGCTTGTCGCCGCGTTTGGTGATGCGGCCCCGGGTGTCGGTCTCGTTGGACTGGCTGACCCGCGGGACGATGCCGAAATAGGCCGCCAGCTTGTCGGCGCT
>NZ_JBISDG010000046.1:0-25381 GCF_044472985.1 Roseovarius salis
ATAAGTGCAGCAGATTGATCGTTTCCTGCTGTTCGGGATGTGCCTCGACCTGCGATATGCCGAGCCGGTAAAGGTGGGCGCGCGCGCCCGCGTCGCTGCCGGTCAGCGAGGCGGTGTGGGATACCGCGGCGGCCTGCGCCGCGGCGGAGCGGCCGGCCTTGAGCGCGACGATGGGTTTGCCGAGAGCGCGCGCCCTGGCCGCCATCGCCTCGAACGCGCGCAGATCGCCCACGCCCTCGATATGCAGGCCGAGCGCGGTGACGCGGTCATCGTCCAGCAATGCGGTGCCGATCTCGGCCAGACCCAGCTGCGCCTGGTTTCCGGCTGTCGCGACATAGGCCAGCGGCAGCCCCCGCGTCTGCATGGTGACGTTGATCGCCATGTTCGAACTCTGGGTGAGCACCGCCACGCCACGGTCCGCCCGCTGCCCGCCATGCTGGTCGGGCCACAGCAGCGCCCCGTCGAGGTAGTTGATGAAACCGTAGCAGTTGGGGCCGATGATGGGCATCTCGCCCGCCGCGTCGAGAAGCGCGTGCTGGAGGCTGTCGCCGTCGCCCGTCTCGGCCTGCGCCTCGCGGAAGCCGCTGGCAAAGCATACCGCCCCGCCCGCGCCCATGTCGCGCAGCTCGCGCACGGTTTCGATGGTGGCATGGCGGTTCACACCAATAAAGACGGCATCGGGCACGCCGGGGAGATCGGCGAGGCCGGGAAAGGTGGCCACGCCGCCCAGTTCGCTCCGCCTAGGATGCACCGGCCAGACCGGACCCGCGAAGCCGGTCTTGCGGCATTGCTCGATCACCGAGGCGCACCACGCGCCGCCGCCCACCACGGCGATGGATTTCGGTTGGAGAAGTCGGGAGATATCGGTCATTTCTGCTTACCCGGTGCCGTCGGTGTCGGAAAGGGTGGGGGATGTATTCACGCCGGGAACAAGATCCGGGCAGGCCGGTCTCGTCCGCGCGGGAATACCCCTCACAGGCGCATGGATGTCATGCCCCGAGTGGCCGCAGCAACTCGCGGCTGATGATGTGGCGCTGGATTTCCGATGTGCCATCCCATATGCGTTCCACGCGTGCATCGCGCCAGAAGCGTTCGATGGGGAAGTCGTCCATCAGACCCATGCCGCCATAGATCTGCAGCGTCGTGTCGGTGACGCGGGCCAGCATCTCGGAAGCGTAGAGCTTGGCGCTGGCGATCTCGCGGTTCGCCGGCAGTCCCTGATCCAGCCGCCAGGCCGAGGCCAGCGTCAGCCAGTCGGCGGCGTCGATCTCGGTGATCATGTCCGCGATCTGGAAGCTCACGCCCTGGAACTTGCCGATCTGCTGGCCGAACTGGCGCCGCTCGGCGGCGTGGTGGAGCGCCCAGTCAAAGCAGCGGCGTGCGCGGCCGACGCTCATGGTGGCCACGGTGATACGGGTGGCGTAGAGCCATTCGTTCATCACCGCGAAGCCGCCGTCGACCTCGCCCAGAACCTGCGCGTCGGGCAGGCGGCAATCGTCGAATTCGAGGATCATGTTCTTGTAGCCGTGATGGCTGACAGAGTTGTAGCCGGGCCGGATGGTGAAGCCGGGCGTGCCACGGTCGACGAGGAAGGCGGTGATGCGCTTCTTGGGGCCCTTGTCCGTCATGTCCTCGCCGGTGGCGATGAAGACGATGACGAAATCCGCGTGATCGGCGCCGGAGATGAAGTGCTTGGTGCCGTTCACCACCCAGTCGCCGCCATCGCGCCGCGCGGTGCATTTCATGCCGCGCACGTCCGAACCCGCGTCGGGTTCGGTCATCGCCAGTGCATCCATCCGCTCGCCCCGCACGGCAGGCAGCAGGTAGCGCTCGCGCTGCTCGCCCTCGCAGGCCATCAGGATGTTCTGGGGACGCCCGAAGAAATGGGTGAGCGCCATCGAGCCGCGGCCGAGTTCGCGCTCGACCAGCGCGAATTCGAGATGCGACAACCCCGCGCCGCCAACCTCTTCGGGGAAGTTGCAGGCGTAAAAACCCAGTTCGAGCGTCTTGCGCTTGATTTCCTGGGCCACCTCGGCAGGCACCTCGCCCGTGCGCTCGACCTCGGCCTCGTGGGGGTAGACCTCCTTCTCGACGAAACTGCGCACCGTCGAGACGATCATCTCCTGTTCGTCGGTCAGTCCGAAATGCATATGCCTACTCCTATTTCGCGTGCAGTTTCGCCAGCGCCTCGACCTTGTCCCGCACATCCTCGGGCGGCTCGCAGGTGCGGCGTGTCTCGAGGCTCACATGCAGCATCAGCTGGTCGCAGGTGGCCATCACCTCGCCATCGCCGGCGCGTTTCATCTCGTGGAAGCAGCGCAGTTTCTTGCCGCCTCCCTCGGTGACGCGGCTGTGTACTTCCACGCGCTCCCCTGCATGGGTCTCGGCCAGATACTTCACGTCCGTTTCGACGGTGAAGTAGCTCATGCCGGCGGCGACGTACTCCTCGTCCACGCCGACGAGCGCCATCACCGCCTCGGCGGCGTCGGAAAAGATCTGGCCGTAGCGCCCCTCGTTCATGTGGCCGTTCATGTCGGTCCAGTCCACGGGGATCACCCGGGCCTGCGTCAGGAGCGGGTCGGCCTGCTGCGCGGGCTGCCGGATGGCCTCCTGGTGGTCGAGCAGCAACCGACCAACGGCCTGCCCCTGCTGCTTGAGCGCGCGCATCATGGCGATCAGGTTGCGGTCGCGGGTGCGCTCAAGGTCGCGTATGCTCATGTGACCCGACTGGGCGTCGGACTGCCCGGCGATCGTCTCGATGAGCTCGTCGGTCAGTTCGGGCACGTCCATCAGCTTGGTCCACGGCCATTTCAGTGCCGGGCCGAACTGGCTGAGGAAATGACGCATGCCGGCCTCGCCCCCGGCGATACGGAACGTCTCGAACAGGCCCATCTGCGCCCATCTCAGGCCGAAGGAATAGCGGATGGCGTCGTCGATCTCGCGCGTGGTGGCGATGCCGTCCTTGACCAGCCACAGCCCCTCGCGCCACACCGCCTCCATCAGGCGGTCCGCGATATGCGCGTCGATTTCCTTGCGCACGCGCAACGGGTAGAGTCCCACGCTTTCGAGAAGCTCCTCGCCGAGCGCGACGGCGACCTGGTCGGTGGCCGGCGACGGCACGATCTCGATCAGCGGCAACAGGTACACCGGGTTGAAGGGGTGGGCGACCATGATCCGCGACGGGTCGGGAGCACCCTGTTGCAGCTCCGACGGCTTGAACCCCGACGTGGAGGACCCGATCGGCACCGCCGCGTTCGCGGACTGGATCTCGGCGAACACCGTGTGCTTGAGATCAAGCCGCTCGCTCACGCTTTCCTGCACCCAGTCGGCGCCGTCGACCGCCTCGGCGATGCTGGCGCAGAAGGTCAGCCGCCCCTCGGCCGGCAGGTCGCAGTCATAGAGCATGGGCAGCGCGGTGCGCGCGTTGTCCAGCACTTCGCCGACCTTGCGCTCGGCCTGGGGATCGGGATCGAATACCGCCACGTCCCAGCCGTTGAGCAGGAAACGCGCGGCCCACCCGCCGCCGATCACGCCGCCGCCTATGATTGCTGCCGTTTTCGTCATTTCGTTTCTCCTTTTCGGGCTTGCCGCGGGCGTTCATCGCTGCGCTCTTCACGAGGAAGCCGCGCGAGCGGCTGACGAGTGACGCCGCCGGGTCAGGGCACCATGCTCTCCGTGTGTCCGTCCACGGCCAGAACCTGGCCGGAAATCCGTGTCGCGGCGGGCGAGGCGAGGAACAGTGCCGTGTCGGCGATGTCGTCCGCGGTGACCCAGCTCCGCAGGCTCGTGCCGGCGACGTATTGTTCGCGCACCTGTTGCACCGTCTTGCCGCCTGCCTCGGCTTCCATCGCCAGGACGCGTTCCATCCTTTCGCCTTCGACGGCTCCGGGGGCCAGCGCGTTCACGCGCACGCCGGCCGGCCCCAGCTCCATCGCCAGGGTCTTGGTCAGACCGACGATGCCCCATTTCGCCGCGGCGTAGGGGCTGCGGTACGGAACACCGTGCAGCCCCGAGGTCGAGCTGGTCAGCAGGATCAGGCCGGCCCCCTGTGCGCGCATCACCCGCGCGGCCCAACGGCAGACGAGGAACGCGCCGAAAAGGTTGACGCCGACACAGCCGGCCCACGCGTCGTAGTCCAGATCCTCGATCCGGCCCGCCGGCCCGCCCGTGCCGGCGTTGGCACAAACGACATCGGCGCCGCCCCACGCCTCTTCCACCCGGCCGAGAAAGGCAGACATGTCGGCCTCGTCCGTCACGTCAGCTTGCATCGCGATCATGTCGGGATGGGCCGCGGCGGCCCGCTCGACCGCCGCGCCGTCGGCGTCGCACAGGGCGACGCGGTCGCCGCGCTCGGAAAACCGTTGGGCGAACCTCAGGCCGATACCCGAGGCCCCGCCAGTGATCACAACCCTCTGGCTCACATCGAATTCCTTTCCGACAAGGCGTGGCGTTTGGCGATGGCCGGTCGTCAGCCCTTGGGCGCGCGTTTGGTCAACCCCAGACGCTTGCGAACGTCCTCGGGGCCGATCACCTTTGCGCCCATGCGCTCGACGATGCCGACGGCGCGCTCCACCAGTTGCCAGTTCTCGGCCAGAACGCCCTTGTCGAGCATCAGGTTGTCCTCCAGCCCGACGCGCACGTTCCCCCCGGCCAGGACAGCGGCGGAAACATAGGGCATCTGGTTGCGGCCGAGACCGAAGGCGGAAAACTCCCACCCCTGGGGAATGTTGTTGACCATCGCCATGAAGGTGTTGAGGTCGTCCGGGGCGCCCCAGGGCACGCCCATGCAGAGCTGCACGAGCGCGGGATCGTCGAGAATGCCGTCTTTGACCAGTTGCTTGGCATACCAGAGGTGGCCGGTGTCGAAAGCCTCGATTTCGGGCTTCACGCCCAGGTCGGTCATCATGCGACCCATGGCCTGCAGCATGCCCGGCGTGTTGGTCATGACGTAGTCGGCCTCGGCGAAGTTCATCGTGCCGCAGTCAAGCGTGCAGATTTCCGGCAGGCACTCCGCCACGTGGGCAACCCGTTCGGTGGCGCCGATCATGTCGGTGCCGGCCTCGTCCACGGGCAGCGGAGATTCCACGCCGCCGAAGGTGATGTCGCCGCCCATCCCGGCGGTAAGGTTGAGCACCACGTCGGTTTCCGAGTCGCGGATGCGGTCGGTGACCTCGCGGAACAGGCCGACGTCGCGGGTTGGTGCGCCGGTTTCAGGGTCGCGCACGTGGCAGTGCACGATGGCCGCCCCCGCCTTGGCCGCGGCGATCGCGCTGTCGGCGATTTGCTGGGGGCTGCGGGGAACGTGCGGGCTGCGGTCTTGCGTGCCGCCCGAGCCTGTGACGGCACAGGTCACGAAGACCTCGCGGTTCATGGTGAGTGGCATCTGCGGCCTCCCTTGTTGCCTGACTTCATGTTGGCTGAAGGGTACAGGGCTGGCCGTGGAGGCAAATATGCAGTAATAGACGATTATCATGCCTGAATGGACAAAATTCCCGAAAAAGCCGGTTCGTATCGCGGTTCTGCTGTTCGACCAGTTCTCGAACCTTTGCCTTGCCAACTGCATCGAACCGCTGCGCGCGGCCAACACGTTGTCGTCCGGGCAGGTATTCGACTGGCGGATCGTCACGCCCGACGGGCGGGCCGCACGCTCCTCCAGCGGCCTCGACATCCTTGCCGGGGCGGCGTTGGCCCAGATCGGGTCGGTGGATTACCTGATGGTGCTGGCCAGCTACGATCACGAGCGGCATGACACGCCGGCCAGCCGCAGGATGCTGCAGGCAGCCGCGCGGCAGGCCCGGGTCACGGTTGCCCTGGATGCCGGGCCGTGGCTGCTGGCCGCGGCGGGGCTGCTGGCCGGGCGGCGCGCGACCGTTCACTGGGACCTGCTCGACGCCTTTGCCGAGCGATTCCTCGAGGTCGAGACGAGCCGCGCCCGCGTTCTTCATGACGGGCCTTTCCTTACCTGCGCGGGGGCGATGTCGGCGCTCGACGTGACGCTGGGGCTGATTTCCGACCATCTCGGCGTATCGGCACGGCTGGACGTGGAGGCGTTGTTCATCCATGGCGATCCGCCGGTCGGGCCGGACACGACCGGCGCCGTGACCGATCCGCTGGTGCGCCGGGCGCTGGCGTTGATGCGCGACACGGTCGAGCGACCGCTGCCGGTGGCGGCGCTCGCACGGCGCCTGTCCTGCCAGCCGCGCACGCTCGATCGCCATTTCCGCGACCGACTCGGGGCGCCGCCGGGCACGGTGTATCGCCAACTGCGCCTTTCGACGGCGCGCAAGCTGATAGAGGACAGCAGCCTGTCGGTCGCCGAGATCGCGTTGCGCTGCGGCTATGACAGCCCCGCCGCGCTGGCAAGGGCTGTCCGGCGCAGCTATGGCGCCCCGCCGACGGAGCTGCGCCGGCGATGACCGTGACCCGGTTCACCCCGCCGAAGTGGCCGCCCGACAAGGAAGCGTTTGCCCCGGCCGACGATTTCCCGGATACTCCGCCCGGACGGTTGTGGTGCGCGGGTCTTGACGCAGGGCGGCGGACCGACAACCTTTGAAGTGAGGCAACAGGGAAGCCAGACATGAATTATCAAGCCCCCACATCGCTCGATGCGGCGGTGGACGTGCTCGCCGGCACCGGCGGCGATTGCCGCATCCTCGCAGGCGGCACCGACCTGCTGGTACAGATGCGCTCGGACATGGCCGAGCCGGGCACGGTGCTCGACATCAAGCGAATCGACAGCTTTCGCACGATTTCGGAAGAGGATGGCGGCTGGCGCGTCGGCGCCGCGGTGTCCGCCGCGGAGATGGGCGAACATTCCGGGCTGACCGCCGCGTGGCCCGGTGTCGTGGAAGCGGCCAACCTGATCGGGTCGACGCAGATACAGGGCCGTTGCACCATCGTGGGCAACCTTTGCAACGCGTCACCGGCCGCCGACAGCGTACCGGCGATGGTCGCCGCAGGGGCAACCGCCCGCGTGGCCGGGCCGGACGGAATACGTGACGTGGACGTGGCGGACGTGCCCGCCGGGCCGGGCAAGACATCGCTCAAGCCCGGCGAGTTGGTCGCGTCGGTGTTCCTCCCGGCGCGTCCGCCGCGGTCGGGCGACGCCTATCTTCGGTTCATCCCCCGCAGCGAGATGGACATCGCCGTGGTGGGGTGCGGCGTTTCGCTGACGCTGGATGAGGGCGGCACATGCACCGCGGCACGGGTGGCGCTCGGCGCGGTCGCGCCGACGGTCCTGCTGGCCGAGGAGGCCGCCGCCACCCTGATCGGCACCAAGGTCGACGATGCCGCGCTGGACGCCCTCGCCGCCGCCTGTTCGGCCGCGGCCAAACCCATAGACGACAAGCGCGGCACCACCGAATACCGGGTGCACATGGCGGGCGTGCTGGCCCGCCGAGCTGCCGTGATCGCCCGTAACCGCGCAGGAGCCTGACCCATGAGCAAGATACACGTAACCACCACCATCAACGGCGACACGCACGAATTCCTGTGCGAGCCGGAGGAAACCATGCTCGACGTCCTGCGCGATAGGCTGGGGCTGACCGGGTCCAAGGAGGGCTGCGGGACCGGCGATTGCGGTGCCTGTTCGATCACCGTCGACGGACGGCTGGTATGTTCGTGCCTGATGCTGGGCGCCGAGGCCGAGGGCCGCGAGCTCGGCACGATCGAGGGCATGGCGCAGGGAGAGGAGCTGCACCCGCTGCAGCGCAAGTTCATCGACCATGCGGCGCTGCAATGCGGGATCTGCACGCCGGGTATCCTCGTGGCGGCGAAGTCGCTGCTCGAGACCAACCCCGACCCCACCGAGGAGGAAGCGCGCTACTGGCTGGCGGGCAATCTCTGCCGGTGCACCGGGTATGACAAGATAATTCGCGCCGTGCTGGACGCGGCGCAGGACATGCGGGAGGCCTCGTAATGGCACTGGACACAAAGCAAGACGTCAAGGCGCTCGATTTCAAGGTCGTCGGCACGCGCGTCTCGCGCCCTGATGGCATCGACAAGGTGACCGGACGTGCACGTTTCGGCGCCGACATGACCGCGCCCGGCATGCTCATCGGCCGGGTGCTGCGCAGTCCTCATCCGCATGCGCGGATCAAGTCCATCGACGCGTCGGAGGCCGAGGCGCTGAACGGGGTGCACGGCGTGGTGACGCGGGCCGATTTCCCGGATATCGAGCTTGACGATTTCAACGCCGACATCCGCGACAACTGCATGGCCGGTGACAAGGCGCTGTATGACGGGCACGCCGTTGCGGCCGTTGCGGCCTCGTCGGAGGCGGCGGCGAAGCGTGCGCTCAAGCTGATCAAGGTGGAGTACGAGCCGCTGCCGCACGTCACAGATGTCGACGCCGCAATGAAAGCCGACGCGCCGGCGCTGCACGAGGGGCGGGCGGACGAATCCGTGCCGGCGGGCATGTCGCCCAACGTGATGGCCCGCTACCAGTTCGGCCACGGTGACATCGAGGCGGGTCTCGAACAGGCCGATCGCGTTCTGGAGCGCAGCTACACGACAGAAGCCACGCACCAGGGCTACATCGAGCCGCATGCCTGCCTTGCGCAGATGTCGCCGGACGGGCAGGGCGATCTGTGGTGTTGCACGCAGGGCCAGTACCTGGTGCGCGACACCTGCGCCGCCATCCTCGGCCTGAAGGAGGGGCAACTGCGCGTCACGGCCTCCGAGATCGGTGGCGGCTTCGGTGGCAAGACGACCGTGTTCCTCGAACCCGTCGCGCTCGTGTTGGCGAAGAAGACCGGCCGCCCGGTCAAGATGGTGATGAGCCGGGCCGAGGTGCTCCGCGCCACCGGTCCGACCGCCTCCAGCTCCATCGACGTGCGCCTGGGCATGACCAAGGACGGACGCATCACCGCGGGCTTTGCGGAGTTGCGCTATCAGGGCGGCGCCTATCCCGGCTCCCCTGTCGACATGGGGTCCATGTCCGCTTTCGCGCCCTACGATCTGGAGAACGTGCAGACGGTTGGCTGGGACGTTGTGACCAACAGGCCCAAGCAGGCGGCCTACCGGGCACCCGGCGCGCCGATGGCGGCCTTCGCCGTGGAAAGCGCTGTCGATGAACTGGCCAAGGGGCTGGGCCTTGACCCGCTGGAAGTGCGGCTCAAGAACGCGGCAAGAGAGGGAACGAAGGCGTCCTACGGCGTGACCTATCCCGCCATCGGGCTGGAGGCGACCCTGCGCACCGCCAAGGACCATCCGCATTGGTCCGCGCCCCTGGGCGAGAACCAGGGCCGTGGCGTGGCATGTGGATTCTGGTTCAACTTCGGCGGCAATACCTGCGTGAGCATGAACATCGCGCCGGATGGCACGGTGAACGTGACCGAGGGCAATCCCGATATCGGCGGGTCGCGTGCCTCGATGTCGATGATGGCGGCCGAGGAACTGGGCATTCCCTACGACCAGGTACGTACCGTGATCGCGGATACCGCGTCGCTCGGCCTGAACGACGTGACCGATGGCAGCCGCGTGACGTTTGCCGTGGGGCTGGCTACGATCGAGGCGGCGCGTGCCGCCAAGCGCGAGATGTGCAAGCGCGCCGCGATGGTCTGGGGAATCGACGAGGAGGCCGTCGTGTGGGAAGACGGTTGCGCCAAGCCCGCCGGCCCCAACGCCGGAGAGCACCCGCCGATGAGCCTGGCCGAGATCGCGGCAATCGCCTCCAACACCGGGGGTCCGATCGCGGGCCATCACGAAGTCAACGCCGAGGGTGCGGGGGTGAGTTTCGCCACCCACATGGTCGATGTGGAGGTGGACCGCGAAACCGGGTCCACCAAGATCCTGCGCTACACAGTCTTCCAGGATGCCGGCAAGGCTGTGCACCCCGACTACGTCGAGGGCCAGTTCCAGGGCGGTGCGGCACAGGGCATCGGCTGGGCGCTCAACGAGGAGTACATTTATGGCGAGGACGGCGTCCTCCAGAACCCGGGCTTTCTCGACTACAGGGTGCCGGTGGCCTCGGACCTGCCGATGATCGACACGGTCATCCTGGAGATCCCCAACCCGGGCCATCCCTACGGCGTGCGCGGTGTCGGGGAAACCTCCATCGTGCCCCCGCTCGCGGCCATCGCCAACGCGGTGTCCGAGGCCGCGGCCGTGCGCATGACCAGCCTTCCGATGTCGCCGCCCAAGCTGTTCAAGGCGATGAAGGACGGGTAGCGCCGATCATGGTCAAGGTCCGGATCTGGGGGTCGCTCCAATGGGCGACCGACGACCAGGCCGAGGTCGAGGTCGAGGCTGGCACGCTGCGCGAGTTGCTGGACGGGTTGGCGGAGAAGTATCCGGCCCTGCGCCCGCAGCTCGACCGCGGCGTGTCGGTCGCCATTGATGGGAAGGTGTACAACGACAGCTGGTTCACGCCCATAGCGCCCGACAGTGAGGTGGTGCTGCTGGCGCGTCTGCGCGGCGGTTAGCATCCCCGGCCTTCGCATACGGTATCGGGCCGAGGGCGCAATGTGCGTCTTTTCCCCCGGCGCGGCCGCTCTATGATCGTTGCCATGCGGCAGCCCCTCTTCATCGGCTCTGAAATCTACCGCGGGTCAAGCTATGGCCCGCGCCATCCGCTCAGCATCCCGCGCGTGCCGACCGTTACGGACCTGTGCGCGGCAATGGGGTGGTTCGGCCCGGGCCAGTTTCGCCGAAGCCCGCGGGCCAAGCCGCGCGCCTTGCGGCTTTTCCATACCGGCGCCTATATCGATGCGCTGAAAGAGGCCGAGACAGCCGGGTGCGTCAGCGGCGAGACCAGCGCACGCCACGGGCTGGGCACCTTGTCCAACCCCGTTTTCCCCGAGATGTTCCGCCGCCCGGCCACCGCCGCTGGCGGCTCGATGCTGGCGGCGGACCTGCTTGCCCATGGCGGCGTGGTCTACAATCCCGGCGGCGGCACGCATCACGGGCTGCCCGACCGGGCCTCGGGGTTCTGTTACCTCAACGATCCCGTCCTTGCCATCAAGGTCATGCTGCGCCAGGGGCTGACGCGCGTGGCCTATATCGATATCGACGCCCATCATTGCGACGGTGTCGCGGCGGCGTTCGCCGGAGACGACCGTGTGTTGATGATCTCGACCCACGAGGAGGGACGCTGGCCGTTCACCGGCGCGCTTGACGATGATGCGGGCGGGAATGCGGTGAACTTGCCGCTGCCCCGGGGCACGCGCGACGATGGTTTCGCCCTGGCCCGCGACGAGGTGATCCTGCCCGCCGTTCAGGCGATGAAGCCGCAGGCCATCGTCCTGCAATGCGGCGCCGACGCCGTGGCCGAGGACCCGCTGGCGCGGCTGGAGCTGTCCAACAACGCCCATTGGAGCGTCGTTGCCGCGCTTGCGCCGATGGCCACAAGGTTGCTGGTGCTTGGCGGGGGCGGCTACAATCCCTGGACCGTCGGACGGCTGTGGGCGGGCGTATGGGCGACATTGGCCGGCCAAGAGATCCCCGACCGGTTGCCGGCCGCGGCGCGGCAGGTGCTGGACGGTCTGAGCTGGTCGCGCAGGGCGCGCGGCGAAACGCCGGCGCATCTTCTGTCCACGTTGCGGGACCAGCCACGCAACGCCCGCGTGGAGCCGGAGTTGCGCGCGCGTGCGGCCCGGTTGCGGGCACGGCGCATGGCGTGGGTGTAAGCGACGGCGCGCGCGGGCCGGTCAGGACAGCGCCCGCATCGCCTCGTGCTGCGACAGGAAAACGCTGCCCGTCATTTCCGACAGGAAATTCGCGCGCTCAAGCCTGTCCATCACCGGCCCCTTGACCTCCGACAGGTGCAGGGTCACGTCCATCTCGGCAAGGCGGCGGTTGATTTCCTCCAGCGACTCCAGCGCGCTCAAATCGATCTCGTTGATAGCGGTGCATTGCAGGATCACGTGGCGGATCGCCGGGTCCTTCGCCACCCGCGCATGGATGAAGTCCTCGAGGAACCGGGCGTTGGCGAAATACAGGCTTTCATCCACCCGCAGCGTCAGGATAGCCGGGTCCGTCTCGACCTCGTGGCGCAGCACGTTTCGGAAATGCTCTGTCCCCGGAACCCGGCCAACCTCGGCGATGTGGGGGCGGGAGGACTTGTAGAGGTGCAGCAGCAGGGACAGCGCCACACCGGCCGACACACCGGCCTCGACCCCCAGCCCGAGAGTGAGCAGTATGGTCGTCACAACGGCGGCGAAATCGGTCTTGGAATATCTCCAGCTTCGATGGACGATGCTGAAGTCCACAAGGCTCAGCACCGCCACGATGATCGTGGCGGCCAGCGTCGCCTTGGGCAGGTAGTACACGAGTGGCGTGAGCGCCAGCGCCGCGACGGCCAGCCCGATCGCCGTGAAGGCGCCGGCGGCGGGGGTTTCGGCGCCCGCGTCGAAATTCACCACCGAGCGGGAGAAACCGCCAGTGACCGGGAATCCCCCCGTGAAGGCGGCCCCGAGATTGGCGCTGCCCAGCCCGATCAGTTCCTGGTCGGGGTCGATCCGCTGACGGCGTTTCGCGGCAAGAGTCTGGGCGACCGAGATCGACTCCACGAAGCCAATGACCGAGATCAGCAACGCCGGCACCAGAAGCTGGCCCAACAGGCCGGGCGCGAGGGGCGGCATGGTAAGCGGCGGCAGGCTCTGCGGCACGTCGCCCACGACCGCCACGCCGCGCTGGTCGAGTTCCAGCCCCCAGACGGCAAGCGTTGTCACGATAACGGCGGCGACGGGGCCGGCCTTGGTGAGAAAGCCCGCCATGACCTTTCCCACGCGCATTGCGCGCAGCAGCGGCATCAGCCCCTTGCGCGCCCAGAAGAGGAAGGCGGTGGCGCCCGTCCCGATCGCGGCCGTGATCCAGTCGATTTCGGGCAGATGCGTCCAAAGTGACATGGCAAGCCTGGGCAGGGTATGGCCATGTGCGTCCACGCCAAGGACGTGCCGCAACTGGCTGGCCGCGATCAGGATTCCGGACGCGGTGATGAAGCCGGCGATCACCGGGTGGCTGAGGAAATTCGCCACGAATCCCAACCGGAACAGCCCCATGAGAAGAAGGATGCCCCCCGACAGCGCCGCCAGTGACAGCGCCGCCGCCGCGTAGCCGACCGTACCCTGTTCGGCCACCTGCCCGAGCGCCGCGGCCGTCATCAGCGAGACCACGGCCACCGGTCCCACGGCCAGCGTGCGGCTGGTGCCGAAAACGGCGTAAAGGAGGATGGGCACGATCGAGGCGTAGAGCCCCGCCTGCGGCGGCAGCCCGGCCAGCAGCGCATACGCCAGCGATTGCGGTATCAGCATGATCGTGACGATCACCGCCGCGGTCAGGTCGTTGCCGAGCGCGCTGCGCGAGTAGTCGCGGCCCCACGACAGGAACGGAAAGTAGCGCGATATCGTGTCTGGCATCCTGTGCCCTCGATCAACTGTTGCGGGCCGGACGCTCGCCCGCGGCCCCTGCGATACCCGGCGCCCGGCCAGCCCTTGTCCCCCCGCGGGGCACTCAGAGCCGGTTTACCGGCACCTTGAGCATCGGGACGCCATCCGCGTCGGTGGGCACCTCGCCTGCGCGCATGTTGACCTGCAGCGACGGGATGATGAGCCTTGGCATCGCCAGTTGCGCATCGCGCTCGGTGCGGAACTTGACGAATTCTGCTTTGGTCTTTTCGCCGCCGACATGGATGTTGGCCGCCTTTTCCTCTGCCACCGTGGTCTCCCACCTTATGTCCCGGCCTCCGGGGCCGTAGTCGTGGCACATGAACAGGCGCATCTCGTCGGGCAGCGCCAGCACTTTGTGGATACTGTCGTAGAGCTCGCCCGCGTCGCCCCCGGGAAAGTCCGCCCGCGCCGATCCGCCGTCCGGCATGAACAGCGTGTCGCCCACGAAGGCCGCGTTGCCCATCACATGGGTCATGCAGGCGGGCGTATGGCCCGGGGTGTGCATGGCGAAACACTGCATCGCGCCAACCATGTAGGTGTCGCCGTCCTTGAACAGCGCGTCGAACTGGCTGCCGTCGCGCTGGAACTCGGTGCCTTCGTTGAACACCTTGCCGAAGGTGTCCTGCACCACGATGATCTTTTCACCGATGCCGATCTTGCCGCCGATCCTGTCCTGGATGTAGGGCGCGGCGCTGAGGTGATCCGCATGGACATGCGTCTCGATGATCCAGTCGAGTGTCAGGCCCCGGTCGCGTATCTCGGCGATCAGCGCATCGGCGTGGTCGTGTGTGATGCGCCCGGCGGCGTAGTCGATATCCATCACGCTGTCGACTATGGCGCAACGGTCGCTGCCGGGGTCCTTGACGATGTAGCTGATGGTGTTGGTGGCCTCGTCGAAATGGGCCGAGACCTCGGGGCGGGTATCCATGTTGACTGGGTAGATCATGCGTAATCCTCCGGGTGTTCAGTTTGCCGCCGCGGCGTTACGGCGGCGCGTCTGCAAGGTGCGGGAGAGGGCGATGCCCGCCGCCATCGCGATGACGAAAAGCACGACGTCGATCTGCCCGGTCCCGAGGGCCGGCAGCGCCCCGCCGGGGCAGAAGCCGGACATGCCCCAACCTACGCCGAAAAGGGCCGAGCCGCCGACGAGCGGCGCGTCCAGATCCCGACGCCCCGGCAGGTGAAAGCGGGCATCCAGCAAGGGAACGCGCCGGCGCAGGACAAGCCGGTAGCCGAGCGCGGTGGTCACCAGTGCCCCGCCCATGACGAATATCAGGCTGGGGTCCCATCTGCCCGTGATGTCAAAAAAATTCAGCACTTTCGCCGGGTTGGCCATGCCGGACACCGCGATCCCGATTCCGAAGACGAGGCCGATTGCATAGCTCGCGATCAATCGCATGGGTCAGGCTCCGATCATGTGGCGTATGACGTATACGGTGAGCGCGGTCGTCACCATGAAGATCCCCGTCGCGGCAATCGAGCGCGCCGAGAGGCGGGCCATGCCGCAAACACCATGTCCGGACGTGCAGCCCGAGCCGTAGGTGACACCCACCCCGACAACCAGCCCGCCGACGATCAGCAGTGAGCGGTTCTCGGGCGCCTGAATGCGCGGCATGTCGCCGGTCACCAGCAGAACGGCCAACGGCCCGGAAACCATTCCGGCCAGCACCGCGGCCCGCCACGACCAGTCCCGCCATCCGGTCGGATGCATGACGCCTGCAAGAATGCCCGTGGCGCCCATTACCCGGCCCAGAACCGCCATCAGGGCAACGGCCGCCAGACCGATCAGAACGCCGCCGGCCAGCGATTCGATTGGTGTGAAATGGGTCTCCATGATCAGCGTGCTCCCCTGTGGGTGTGGATGTCCGCGACGGCAACGAGCCGGCTGAAGGGCACCGCGCCCTTGGAGATGCCGGGCAGGCGGTCCATGGCGCGGACATTGGTTTGCATGGCGCGTGATTCCCTCGCGCAGGTTGGAACGTGGCGGGTGCGTACACCCCCGGGCCCCGCGCGTCGGTGATATTGTCACCAACCGGGGCGGGCAGTGGCCGGTTCAGGTGGCGAGGGCGACGAGTTTTTCCCGTTCGAGGATGCGCACGGTGCCGCGCGATTGCGCGATCCAGCCACGACGCTGGAACTCCTGCAACTGCCGCGAGATGACCTCGCGCGCGGTTCCGAGCTCGACCGCGAGTTTCTGGTGGGTCGTGGCCACCGTGTCATCCTCGCCGCTGAGCGCGAGCAGCCTCTGCGCGAGGCGCACGTCCATGCGCTGAAAGGCGACCTCGTCGATCACGAGGAACAGGTCGGTTATGCGCTTGGAGAACGCGGCGAACACGAATGCGCGGAAATCGGGGGATTGCGCAACCAGATCGTCGAACACCCCGCGCGGCACGGCGGCCGCGCGCATGTCGGTTTCCGCGATCCCCTCTGCGGAGTAGTCGTCATAGGCCAGCAGGCACGCCGTGGTCAGAACGCAGCTTTCGCCGGCATTGATTCGGTAGAGCACGATCTCGCGGCCCGTATCCGACACCTGTTGTACGCGCACCGTGCCGTCGAGCAGGAACAACATGTGTTCGGGCGAGTTGCCGGGGCCGAACAGTACCGTGTCGCGCGGCATCTCGATGACACGGCTGTTTTCTGCAAGCCGCCGCCTGATCCCGGTTCCAAGCCGGGACAGGCCCGGAAAGCGTTCGATCCAGTCGCCGGTTTGTGCCGTCTGTGCCATCTGTCGTCCTCTTCGAGCCGTGCGTCGCACAAAGCTAGGTTCGGGCGCACCCCGAATCCAGCCATGTCCGATGAACGGCCCGACCGTGCGGGTCTTGGCATCAAGACGTACGGCGTTGAAGAAAATTGGAGCGGGTGATGAGATTCGAACTCACGACCCTTACCTTGGCAAGGTAATGCTCTACCCCTGAGCTACACCCGCTTCCTTGGGTGAGGCGTGGGATATAAAGTCTGGCGCGCGGCTGCAAGAGGAAAATTGCCCCGCACCGCCAGAAAATCGAGAGCGCATCGCGCGGCGTCATGCGCACCCGCCGGGTTCATTCCAGTTCGATCATCAGGTCCTTGGCGTCGATCTGGCTGGCGGGCTGTACGTGAACCGCTTTCACCGTCGCATCGTGCTCGGCATAGATACCCGTCTCCATCTTCATGGCTTCAATGGTCAGCAGGGGGTCGCCCTCCTTGACCTTCTGGCCCGGCTGAACGGAAACCGAGGCCACGACCCCCGGCATCGGCGCGGCAACGTGGTCGGGGTTGCCCGGGTCGGCCTTGGGTCGCTGCGTGGTCTGCGCCTTGACCATGCGGTTGGGCACGCGGATCACGCGGGGCTGGCCGTTGAGTTCGAAGAACACCTTCACGTCTCCGTCCTCGTTGGTTTCGCCAACGGCCTGCAAAAGGATTTCCAGTGTTTTCCCCGGATCGATTTCGACGCTGATCTCCTCGCCCGGTTCCATCCCGTAAAAGAAGGTCCGGGTGGGCAGGGTGCGCACCGGACCGTAATGGCGGTGCCGGCCCATGTAATCGAGGAACACCTTGGGATACATCAGGTAGCCGTTGAGATCCTCGTCATCGACGGCCCGGCCCTCGAGCTCTTCGGAGAGCTTCTTGCGCGTCTGTTCCAAATCCACCGGTTCCAGGTGTTTGCCGGGGCGCTCGGTGTTGGGGGACTCGCCCTTGAGTACCTTGCGGACGATGCCCTCGGGGAAACCGCCCGGCGGCTGGCCGAGGTTGCCGCGCATCATGTCGATGACGGAGTCGGGGAAAGCGACGTCGGTATCGGGGTTCTCGACGTCGGCGCGCGTCAGGCCCTGGCTGACCATCATCAGCGCCATGTCGCCAACCACCTTGGACGACGGCGTGACCTTGACGATGTCGCCGAACATCCGGTTCACGTCGGCATAGGTTTGCGCCACTTCGTGCCAGCGTTCCTCCAGCCCCATCGACCGCGCCTGCGCCTTGAGGTTGGTGAACTGCCCGCCGGGCATTTCGTGCAGGTAGACCTCCGAGGCCGGCGCCTGAAGCCCGGCTTCGAAGGCTCGGTATTGCGCGCGCACATGCTCCCAGTATTGCGAGATCGCGCGGACATTGGTGATGTCGATCCCGGTGTTGCGCTCGGTATGGGCCACTGCCTCGACGATCGAGCCGAGGCAGGGCTGCGACGTGCCGCCAGAGAACGCGTCCATTGCCGCATCGACCGCGTCCACCCCGGCATCGGCCGCGGCGAGGATCGTGCCCCCGGCGATGCCGCTGGTGTCGTGGGTGTGGAAATGGACGGGGATGTCCAGTTCGTTCTTGAGCGCCGTCACGAGCCGTCGCGCGGCGGCGGGTTTCAGCAGGCCGGCCATGTCCTTGAGACCCAGCACATGCGCCCCCGCCGCCTGGAGTTCCTTGGCCATTCCGACATAGTATTTCAGGTCGTACTTGGCCCGGTCCGGGTCGAGGATGTCACCGGTGTAGCAGATCGTGCCCTCGCAGATCTTGCCGGTCTCCATCACCGCGTCCATGGCGACGCGCATGTTTTCCACCCAGTTGAGGCTGTCGAACACCCGGAACACGTCGACCCCGGTCTCGGCGGCCTGCCGCACGAATTCGCGCACCACGTTGTCGGGATAGTTGGTGTAGCCCACGCCGTTGGAGGCGCGCAGCAGCATCTGCGTCAGCAGGTTGGGCATGGCTGCGCGCAACTCGCGCAGGCGTTGCCACGGGCATTCCTGAAGAAAGCGGTAGGCGACGTCGAACGTCGCGCCGCCCCAGCATTCCACGGAAAAGAGCTGCGGCAGGTTGTGGGCATAGGCCGGCGCGACACGGATCATGTCGATCGAGCGCATGCGCGTGGCCAGCAGCGATTGGTGCCCGTCGCGCATGGTGGTGTCGGTCAGAAGCAGGCGGTCCTGCGCCAGCATCCAGTCGGCCACCGCCTTGGCGCCCTTCTCCTCCAGCAGCGTCTTGGTGCCTGGAGCAGGGCTTTGTGCCGTGTGTTTCGGTGCCTTGGGCGCCGGCGCGTCGGCGGGCGGCCGGGGGCGGTCCTGGGTTTCGGGGTGCCCGTTCACCGTGATGTCGGCAATGTAGGTAAGCACCTTGGTGCCCCTGTCCCGCCGCTTGGCGAACTGGAAAAGCTCGGGCGTGGTGTCGATGAACTTGGTGGTGTATTCGTTGTTGAGGAAGGTCGGGTGCTTGAGCAGGTTCTCGACGAAGGCGATATTGGTCGAAACACCCCTGATGCGGAACTCGCGCAGCGCGCGGTCCATCCTTGCGATGGCCTGTTCGGGCGTCGGCGCCCACGCGGTGACCTTGGTGAGAAGCGAATCGTAATAGCGCGTGATAACGCCGCCTGAATAGGCGGTGCCGCCGTCGAGGCGGATGCCCATGCCCGTGGCCGAGCGGTAGGCGGTGATCCGGCCGTAATCGGGAATGAAATTGTTGAGCGGGTCCTCGGTGGTGATCCGGGTCTGCAGGGCGTGGCCGTTCAGCGTTATCTCGTCCTGGCTTGTCTTTCCGGTGGCTTCGGCCAGCGTCTTGCCTTCGGCAATCCCGATCTGGGCCTGGACGATATCGATGCCGGTCACCTCTTCGGTGACGGTGTGTTCCACCTGTACGCGCGGGTTGACCTCGATGAAGTAGAAGGCGCCGGAATCCATGTCCATCAGGAACTCGACCGTCCCCGCGCACTCGTAGTTCACGTGCTTGCAGATCTTGTAGCCGAGTTCGCACAGCTCTGCGCGCTGCAGGTCGGTCAGGTAGGGGGCGGGCGCCCGTTCGACGACCTTCTGGTTGCGCCGCTGAACCGAGCAGTCGCGCTCGAAGAGGTGGTACATCTGCCCGTGCTTGTCACCGAGGATCTGCACCTCGACGTGGCGGGCGCGCTGGATCATCTTTTCAAGATAGCCCTCGCCGTTGCCGAAAGCCGCCTCGGCCTCGCGCCGGCCCTCCAGCACCTTTTCCTCCAGTTCGTCGGGGCCCATCACCGGGCGCATCCCGCGTCCGCCGCCGCCCCATGACGCCTTGAGCATCATGGGATAGCCGATCTCTTCGGCGGCGGCCCGCGTGCGGTCCATGTCGTCGTCGAGGACGTGGCTGGCGGGGATGACCGGCACGCCCGCCTCCACCGACACGCGCCGGGCGCTGGCCTTGTCGCCGAGGGCGCGCATGGTCTCTGCCCGCGGCCCGATGAAGGTGATGCCGTTTTCGGCACAGGCATCCACGAAATCGGGGTTTTCGCTGAGCAGGCCATAGCCTGGATGGATCGCATCCGCGCCGGACTGCTTGGCAACCCGAATGATCTCGTCGATGGAAAGATACGCCTGAACCGGCCCCAGCCCTTCGCCGATACGATACGCCTCGTCCGCCTTGAAGCGGTGAAGGCTGAGCTTGTCTTCCTCGGCAAAGACGGCGACGGTGCGTTTGCCCATCTCGTTCGCTGCGCGCATCACGCGTATCGCGATCTCGCCGCGGTTGGCGATGAGGATTTTCTTGAACTCGGCCACCGGCCCCCTCCTGACATCAACAGATCGGCATCGGGCGCCCTCGCTTTCCGCGGGCTTTGCCGCAGCGCAGCGCCAATTGGTCGCAACTTGTAGGATTTGTGAAAGGTTTGCGCAATCCTGCAGCGACGCGATTCACCCGTCAGCGACTTTTTGTGCCCGGCCGGGCATATGTTTCCACCCGTCGGCCGATTGGATTTATCTATCCATTCCGGCGGTTTGCCCGCCTGCCGGTGGGTTTTCGACGTGGTCGGCGTGCCGGGGCACCACCCGGTTCCTCGCCGCAGCCGGATCCGGGATTCCCAGTTGGCCCATGTTGGATTCCAGATCGGCCTTCAGGATCGCGGCCAGGTGATCCGGCCCGCGCGGCCCGAGCGCCGCCAGCGCGTAGTGCCAGCCACGGCCCATCATGACGAAGTCCGCGCCCAGGGCCATCGCCCGCAGGATATCCAGCCCGCCCTCGATCCCACCATCCAGGATCAGTGGCAGCGCCGTGGCCGCGCGGATCGCCGGCAATGCCGCGATGGTCGCAGGGGCCGCGTCGAATTGGCGGCCGGCATGGTTGGACACCCAGATCGCGTCGATTCCGTCCGCTTCGAGGCGCGCGGCATCGCCGGCATCCAGAACGCCCTTGACGATCAGCGGCCCGTCCCAGGCGTCGCGAAGCCAGCGCAGGTAATCCCTGTCGGGCGACGTGCGCAGCAGGTAACCGGCGTGCTGGTTGGATGGCAGGCCCTTGGTGTCGGGCATGTAGTCATCGATCATGCGCATGCGCGGCATGCCCCGTCTGGCGGTGGCGAGCGCCCATGCCGGACAGGCCGCGATCTGGGCCAGGAGACGGGGCGTGACCCGCGGCGGTTGCGTCAGGCCCGAGCGCGTCTGCCGCTCGCGCCGGCTGCCGACCGGCACGTCCACCGTCAGCACGAGTGTTTCGAAACCGGCCGCGCGCGCCCGGCGCAGCATGTCCGCCCGGATCTCGGGGTCCCGGGGTGGGTACATCTGGAACCATGCATGTTCCCCGAGCGCGGGCTGCACGTCCTCCGGCGTCTGGCTGGCCACGGTCGACAGCGTATAGGGGATGCCCGCCCGCGCCGCCGACCGCGCGAGTGTGCGCTCGGCATCGGGCCAGACGAGACCGGACATTCCCACCGGCGCGATGCCGACCGGCAGGTTGAAACGCGAACCAAGGAACTCGGTCGTCGTCACGCGGTCGATCTCGCCATGCAGGATCGATGGCATGAGCAGGATCTCGTCCAGCCTGTCGCGGTTGCGCTGGGTGGTGGCCTCGGTGCCGGTCCCGCTGTCGAGATACTCCCAGACGAAACGTGGCAGGCGGGCGCGGGCGCGTCTGCGCAGATCGGACAGGGCAGGGTATCGGGTATCCAGCGTCATGGCCGCATTAGCCATGCGGAAACGCCGCTTGTCCAGCAGTCGCCAGGGCCCGGCATCGGCGCTTTGCGCGGGAGACAGGGTATGTTAACGATTTGTTAACCTTTCTTAACGCAAGGCGGAGGACGATCCGTGGGCGAAGTCGAACTGGCGGGTATGCTGTGCGCATTTCTAGCCGGCAGCGAGGCGGAAGCGCGCCATTACTTCGACGTCCACGAAACCAGGCGTCACGTGCGGGTCGATTGCACAACGGACAGCCACGTGATCGAGATCGGGCTCGACGGCAAAAGCAGTTCAAGGGACAGCGTGCATCAGGCGCTTTTCTTCTCGCATCTGACGGGAAAGACGCCGGTGGTCGTGCTCATAGACCGCGACGGGCATGTGGGCCGCTTTGAACATGAAATGCAGCATGTCACCGCGGCGGCCGGCGTGCTTTACCTGCGTTGCAGCGAGGCGGCGATTACCCGGTGGGCGACGACCGCGCCCATGCGCGACGCGCATTCCGACGACCGCCTCGATGATCTGCCGCAAGCCGGTGTCGTTCGTGGTGCCTGTGATCTGGCACCCTTGGCGGGAAACGGGCAGGTGGGGTCCTGACACGGGCACGTGCATTGCCAAGCCAGGGGGCGACCGCCGGCCGCAAACATGCGTGCGCAAGGGTCAGTGCGTGCCGGTCGCGAGATGGCCGGCAATGCCCAGCATGAAGCCCGCTACCGCGCTCAGCGGCGGGGCGACCCTGTTTTCCAGTTTCACCTGCGGTGCGATATCCTGAAATATGAGGAACAGTATGCCCCCGGCCGCGGCGCACATTATACCGCCGGTTACCGCCGGGTAATCGGCCAGAAAAAAGAAACCCGCCAACGCCGCGCCCGGCCCCACCAGCGCCAGCAGGCCAAAGTTGCGAAGGCGGTGATCGGACGCACCGGAGCGGACCTTTTCCTCCGCTTCGCGGTAGGCGTTGAAACCCTCGGGCAGGTTCTGCATCCCGATCAGTAGCGCCAGCAGCGGCGCGGCATCCGGGCGGACGACGAAAAGCGCCCCCATTGCCATCGCCTCCGGCGCGAAATCGGACAGCATCGCCAGCATCTGCGCCCTGGGCAAGCCGCTGCGGACCAGCCAGGTATCCAGCCACGCCATCACTGCCGCGCCAAGGCTGAAGAAAACGACGGGGTAGGCGCCCGGCAGGCTTTCCATGCCTTCCGGCACCAGAACCAGCGCCACGGCGCTGAGCAGCGCACCGGCGCCAAAGGCGATCACGCTGTGGCGGAATTCCCGCTCCAGCCAGCCGGGCAGAACGCTCTCGTTGCGGGCGATCCAGCCACCGAGCGGGATCATCGCGCCGGCAAAGGCAGAAAAAAGAAGCAATTCGGTCATTCCCGATCATTATCCCGGCCGGCATGACCGGGAAACCCGTGAATTCCGCGGGAACAATCCCTGAACATTGGCTTTATCTCGGGCGCGACCCGCGCTAACTTGGCAGGCATGAGCAGCTTTGACGATTTTGACGCCTTCGAGGGCGCCGGCCTTGCAGCGCGGGCCATGGCCGCCCGGCCCGCGCCCTATCTTGACGGCCTCAACCCCGCGCAGCGCGAGGCGGTCGAGGCGCTGGAGGGGCCGGTTCTGATGCTTGCGGGGGCCGGTACGGGCAAGACCAAGGCGCTGACCACGCGGCTGGTCCACCTTCTGAATACCGGCAGCGCGCGACCAAACGAGATCCTTGCCGTGACTTTCACGAACAAGGCCGCGCGCGAGATGAAGGCGCGCGTCACGGGACTGTTGGGCGAAACGGTGGAGGGGATGCCGTGGCTGGGCACTTTTCACGCCATCTGCGTGAAACTGCTGCGGCGCCATGCCGAGCTTGTCGGGCTGAAATCGAATTTCACGATCCTCGACACCGACGACCAGCTCCGCCTGCTCAAGCAGCTGGTACAGGCCGCGAACATCGACGACAAGCGCTGGCCGGCGCGCCAGCTGGCCAGCGTGATCGACCGCTGGAAGAACAGGGCATGGACGCCCGACTCCGTCCCGGTTGCCGAGGCGTCCGCCTATGACGGCAAGGGCGTGGCGCTCTACGCCCAGTACCAGCAGCGCCTCAAGGACCTGAACGCCGTGGATTTCGGCGACCTTCTCCTGCACATGGTGACGATTTTCCAGACCCATGAGGACGTGCTGGGGCAATACCAGCGCTGGTTCCGTTACATCCTCGTGGACGAGTACCAGGATACCAACGTGGCGCAGTATCTCTGGCTGCGTCTGCTAGCGGCGGGTCACCGCAACATCTGCTGCGTGGGCGACGACGACCAGTCGATCTATGGGTGGCGCGGGGCCGAGGTGGGCAACATCCTGCGCTTCGAGAAGGACTTTCCCGGCGCGCGCGTCGTGCGACTGGAACAGAACTATCGATCGACCCCGCATATTCTCGCTGCGGCCGGCGGGGTGATATCCGGCAACAAGGGGCGTCTCGGAAAGGAACTCTGGACGCAGGCCGACGAGGGCGAGAAGGTGCGCCTCATCGGCCACTGGGACGGCGAGGAGGAGGCCCGCTGGATCGGAGAGGAGATCGAGTCGATGCAGCGGGGCACGCGGGGGATGCGGCCCTTCAGCCTTGACGAGATGGCGATACTGGTGCGCGCCTCCCATCAGATGCGCGCCTTCGAGGACCGGTTCCTGACCATCGGCCTGCCCTACCGCGTCATCGGGGGGCCACGCTTCTACGAGCGGATGGAGATCCGTGACGCGATGGCGTATTTCCGCCTGGTGGTCAGCCCCGCCGACGATCTCGCCTTCGAGCGGATCGTGAACACCCCCAAGCGGGGACTTGGCGACAAGGCGCAGCAGAAGATCCAGGTCGCGGCGCGCGATAACGGCGTGTCGCTGGTGCAGGGCGCGGCGATCCTGCTGCAGCAGAACGGGCTTGCCGGCAAGGGCGCCGCGGCGCTGTCGAAGCTGCTGGAGGATCTTCAACGGTGGGGCCGGCTGGCGGGTGACGCGGAGGTCGGCCATGTCGAGCTGGCCCAGATGATCCTCGACGAATCCGGCTACACGGAGATGTGGCAGAACGACCGCACGCCCGAGGCGCCGGGGCGGCTGGAGAACCTCAAGGAACTGGTGAAGGCGCTGGAAGGGTTCGAGAACCTTTCCGGCTTCCTCGAGCATGTCAGCCTCGTCATGGACAACGAGTCCGACGGCTCGGAGGAAAAGGTTTCCATCATGACGCTGCACGCGGCGAAGGGGCTTGAGTTCCCGGCCGTCTTCCTGCCGGGGTGGGAGGACGGGCTTTTCCCCTCGCAGCGGTCGATGGACGAATCGGGCCTGACGGGGCTGGAGGAAGAGCGACGCCTTGCCTATGTCGGCATCACTCGTGCCGGCGAGGTCTGTACCATATCATTTGCCGGCAACCGGCGCGTATTCGGCCAGTGGCAGAGCCAGATGCCGTCGCGTTTCATCGACGAGTTGCCCGAGGAGCACGTCGAGGTGCTCACGCCGCCGGGGCTGTATGGCGGCGGGTATGGCGCGGCGGGCATGGGCGGCATGACCCGGCAGAGCGGGCTGGAATCACGTGCCGCGGATGCGGATGGCTACAATTCCCCGGGCTGGCGCCGCCTGCAGGCCCGTGCCGGGCAGCGACCGATGAGCCAGCCGCGCGAGTCACGCGATAGCGTCATAGACGCGCAGGCGGTCAGCAGCCACACCATGGGCGAGCGGGTGTTTCACCAGAAATTCGGCTACGGGGTCATCACCGGGATCGAGGGTGACAAGCTGGAAATCGACTTCGATAAGGCAGGGGTCAAGAAGGTCGTGGCGCGGTTCGTCACCGGCGCGGACGACATCCCGTTTTAGGACATTGACGGTGAGCGCGCCCAGCTTTTGGGTGAGCTTTGCCCAAGCCCGGCGGCTATGTGGGCGTATCGATTGTTTTAGTGCGCCAATGGATTTTTTACATTCCTGGTATTGAACGCGATGTGACTGTCGGCGTGCCGGACCGGATGCCGGACGCCGCGCCTTGGTTCGCATCAAGGCGCGGCCGTGCAATCCTGGATGACTTGTATTCTTCGGATTTTTGATCAAAAATCCGGCCAAACACGACGGAGGACCAACATGTCGACGGTTCGCAGGGAGTTC
>NZ_JBISDG010000047.1:0-24989 GCF_044472985.1 Roseovarius salis
ACCTTCTGCTCCTCGCGCACCTTCCAGTTGACGAATTCCTCGATGTGGCCGGCCTCGCGGGCAGCAGCCTGCGCCGCGGCGCGACCGTCGCGGTCGAGGCCTTCGGCCGGACCCGCGTTTTCACGGTCCCGTCCGCCCGGCTGGGCGAAGTGGCCGAGGTCGACCCCGAGGCCGCCCCCGACCTGCGCCTGCGCGACTTGCGCCATTCGCGGCTGAGCACCGTCCACGCGGGGGCCGAGGACGCCCCTGTGCTCACCGTCATGGGCGCGGATAGCGGGCTGACGCTGACGCTGGAATGCGCGGCCGACCAGTTGACCGCGTCGGATGCCGCAACCGTTCTTTCCGATTTCGCGGGCCGGATGGAGCAACCGCTCCGCCACCTGCTCTGACCCACGGAGGCCCACATGGATTTCACAGATCTCTACATCGACGGCAAATGGCAAAAGGGCGCGGGGGGCGATCGTTTCGACGTCATCAACCCCGCGACAGAAGAGGTGCTCGCCTCCGTCGCCTCGGCTGGCACCGGTGACGCGGACGCCGCGCTGGACGCGGCCGAGCGCGCGATGGCCGACTGGGCCGCGCGCACCCCGCGCCAGCGTTCCGAGGTTCTGCGCCGCGCATGGGAGCTGATGACCGACCGGCTCGATCATTTCGCGCATCTCATCACGCTGGAAAACGGCAAGGCCGGGGTGGATGCCCGGGGCGAGGCGGCCTATGCCGCCGAGTTCTTTCGCTGGTTCGCCGAGGAGGCCGTGCGCGCCGACGGGTTGATTACCCGCGCGCCGGCCAGCGGCGCCCGGATCGTGGTGCAGCACAAGCCCGCCGGCCTCGCCGTGCTGGTCACGCCGTGGAACTATCCCGCCGCCATGGGCACGCGCAAGATCGCCCCGGCGCTGGCCGCGGGGTGCGGCGTGGTGATCAAGCCCGCCTCCGAGACACCGCTGACGATGCTGGCGCTGATGCCGCTGCTGGAAGAGGCCGGCGTGCCGCCGGGGCTGGTCAACGTGCTCCCCTCCAAGCGCACCGGCGCGCTGGTCGATCACATGCTGCATGACCCCCGCGTGCGCGTGGTCAGCTTCACCGGCTCCACCGGCGTGGGGCGCAAGCTGCTGCAGTCCGCGGCCGACCAGGTGCTGAAGCCGGCGATGGAGCTGGGCGGCAACGCGCCCTGTATCGTGTTCGAGGATGCCGACATCGACACCGCGATCGAGGGCACCATGCTGGCCAAGATGCGCAACCTCGGCGAGGCGTGCACGGCGGCCAACAGGATCTACGTGCACGAGGACGTGGCCGAGGAGTTCACCCGCCGCCTGACCGGGCGCATGGCGGCGCTCAAGGTCGGGGACGGCACGGACCCCACCGTCGATGTCGGCCCGTTGGTGAATGCCGAGACCCGCGACAAGGTGGCCGAGTTCGTGGCCGATGCCGTCGCGAAGGGGGCAAAGGTGGAATGCGGCGGCGAGGCACCGGCGGGCAAGGGCTTCTACTATCCGCCCACGGTGCTGTCCGGCGTCAGCGAGGACGCGGCCTGCGTGCATGACGAGATCTTCGGCCCCGTGGCCGCGATCCAGACCTTCTCGGGCCAGGACGATGTGATCCGCCGCGCCAACGATACCGAGTACGGGCTGGTCGCCTACGTCTTTTCCCGCGACTTCAAGCGCGCGATGCAGGTCTGCGAGCGGCTGGATTACGGCATGGTGGGGCTCAACCGCGGACTGGTCAGCGACCCGGCCGCGCCCTTCGGCGGCACCAAGCAGTCGGGCCTCGGCCGCGAGGGCGGGCACGAGGGCATGCTGGAGTTCATGGAAACCCAGTACATCTCGGCCGACTGGTGAAGGAGACGGACATGTCCAACGTGATTGCCAGCCCGTCCGTGCGCAAGCGCGCGCTCGAGATGGGGATCGACCCTGAGGACCATGCCGCGAAGCTGGGGCGCAACAGCCTGACGCTCGACGATCTCGGGGGCGCGCAGGGCGGCGCGCCGGCGCCGGCGGGCGATACCGGGTATTGGGAGGTGGACCATTCCCTTTATGGCCCCGTGAGGGAGGAGCCGATGGGCCGGTTCGCGCGGGTGGCCGCAGCCAACCTCGCCGCCGCGCAGGCGCTGATCCCGGCTGTCACGCATCACGACCGCGCAGACATGCGCGCGATCGAGGCGCTGCGCGCAGAGCTCAAGCCCGAGGCGCGGGCGCGCGGCGTGAAGCTCACGGCGCTGGCCTTCCACGTCATGACGCTCGCGCGGTGCCTGCGCGAGTTTCCGCGCTTCAACGCGTCGTTGTCGCCTGACGGCGAGACGCTGATCCTCAAGGACTATGTTCACATCGGCATCGCCGTGGACACCGACCACGGTCTGATGGTGCCGGTAATCCGCGACGCCGACACCAAGGGGCTGTGGGCCCTCGCCGCCGAGATCGCCGATCTCGCCGCCCGCGCGCAGGCACGCAAGGTGGGCCCCGACGAGATGGGCGGCGGCTCGATGACGATCACCAACCTCGGCGGGATCGGCGGCAGCGGTTTCACCCCCATCGTCAACCCGCCCGAGGTGGCGATCCTCGGCCTCACGCGGACCGAGACGGTGCCGGTCTGGGATGGCGCGGAATGGCAGCCCGTGCCGATGGTGCCGCTCGATTTGAGCTACGATCACCGGGTGATCAACGGGGCCGACGCGGCGCGCTTCACCACCCGCTATGCTGCGCTGTTGTCCGATCCACGCCGCCTGATGCTCTGATGTGCCGGCGCGCCCCGCCAAGGGGCGCGCCTTTCCCGTCAGGATTTCGGTCGGGCGTTTTCCGGGTCATAGAGCGGTTTGTATCCGACGGCGGCCACCTTCACCGGGTAGCTCTCGTTGAAATACTCGATCGAAAGCTGCCGGCCCTCTTCGCAGTAACCGTGGGGCAGGTAAGCCAGCGCGATGTTCTTGCCCAGTGACGGCCCGAAGGCGATCGAGGTGGTGTAGGAGCGACGCCCCAGCTCGTCGACGAGCACGTCACCCGTTTCCGGGTCCGTGACCGGGCACGCGCCCACGGGATAGCGCGCCATGCCGCTGGAGTCGGTGTTGTCCTCCATCGTCAGGGTGCACAGATAGGCCGGCTGACGGTCCCGCGCGCGCTGTTCCAGATAGATCTCCTTGCCGAAGAAATCGGCCTCCTTGACCTTCGGGCGGGCCATGCCGGCCTCGACAAGGTTGTATTCCGTCAGCAGGTCGGCGTTCTGCAGCCGCAGGCTCTTTTCCAGTCGTCGGCTGTTGGCATAGGTCTCGATGCCCACGGGTGTCACGCCCTGCTCGTACAGCATGTCCCACAGCGGTAGGCCGTAGCTGAGCGGGAAGTGCAGCTCCCACCCCTGTTCGCCGACATACGAGATGCGGAAACCCGATACCGGCACGCCGCGCAGGGTGAAGTCGCGCGAGGCGGCGAAGGGGAAGTTCTCCTGCGTCAGCGCGTCGGGATCGTCGGCCAGTTTCTGCAACGTGGCGCGGGCGTTCGGCCCCCACACCCCGATGCAGCCCATGTGATCGGTGCGTTCCTCGATGTGCACGCTCCAGCCCTTGTCCTCGGCCATGCGCTGCATCCAGACCCGGTCGCGGTTGCCGGCATCGCCGCCGTCGATCACGCGGAAGCGGTCACCGGCCAGCCGCACGATGGTCAGGTCGGCACGCACGCCGCCCGCGCTGTCGAGGAAGTTGGTATAGACCCCCTTGCCCACGGGCGTGTCCCCGCCGATCTTGGCGACCGAGCAGTATTCCATCAGCGCCTCGGCGTCCGGTCCCGAGACATCGTAGATGGCGAAGTGGCACAGGTTCACCATGCCCACATTCTCCGACATCTCAAGATGCTCTGCGTTCGAGACCCGCCAGAAGTGCCGCGCGTCCCATTCATTGCCGCGTTCGGGAATGCGGTCGCCCCATTTCTCGAGCAGCGCGGCCTCGTTCGCGGCGTATCCATGGGCGCGTTCCCAGCCTGCCGCCTCCATGAAATAGCCACCAAGCTCGCGCTCGCGCAGGTTAAAGGGGCTCATGCGCAGGTTGCGGCCCATCGAGTAGGGCTCGCGGTTGTGTACCGCCGGGTTGTAGATCTTGAACGCTGTTTCGTAGCAGCGGTCGTGGATGTAGGAATCCGTTTTCTGGATCGGGTAATACCGGGTGACGTCGATGCCGTGGTGGTCGATCTCGGTGCGGCCGTCCGTCATCCAGTCGGCGATCACCTTGCCGGTGCCGGGCCCGTCCTTGATCCAGACGGATTCCCCGTACCAAAGGCCGCGCACCTCGGGTGACTCGCCAATCGAGGGGCCGCCGTCGGCGGTGACCTGAAGCAGACCGTTGAACGAGTGCTTTTCGTCGAAACCCAGCTCGCCAAGGATCGGGGTCAACTCCATCGCCCGTTCCAGCGGTTCCATCACCTGTTCCATCTCCAGGTCGTTCTGCGACGGTGACAGCCGCGCCTGGGCCTTTTCAAGGATATCGCGCGGGTGGACCATGCGGGGGTTCTTTTCCTCGTAATACCCCCATTCGATCTGCCCGCCCTCGGTGGTGGCCGGGTCGCCGGTGTCGCGCATGTAGGCCGAGTTGCCCTGGTCGCGCAGGAGCGGATAGCCGATCTCCTTGCCGGTGCCCGCGAACTGGTCGTAGGGTCCGAACCACAGCAGCGGATGCTCGACCGGCATGATGGGCAGGTCCTCGCCCGCCATCTCGGCGATCAGCCGGCCCCACAGCCCGGCACAGACCACCACGTGCGCCGTCTCGATGTAGCCGCGATGGGTTTCGACCCCGCGGATGCGTCCGTCGCGGATGTCCAGGCCGGTGGCGGGCGTGTTGGCAAAGGCCCTGAGCTTGCCCGTCTTCTCGGCCGCTTGAACGATCTCGCCCGTCACTGTCTGCGAACGGGGGATCACCAGCCCGGCATCGGGGTCCCACAGCGCGCCCTGGATCATGTCCTCCTCGATGAGGGGAAACTTCTCCTTCACCTCCTGCGGTGACACCAGCGAGATGTTGTTGCCGAAGGCGCGACCCAGGCTGACCTTGCGTCTCAGCTCGTCCATGCGCGCGTCGTCGCCCACGCGCGCGACCTCGAACCCGCCGATGCGGGCATAGCGACCCATACGTTCGTAGAAATCCACGCTGTAGCTGGTGGTGTAAATCGTCATCTGGTCATGCGCCGTGAGAAAGCAGAAGTCGGACGCATGAGAGGTCGACCCGATATCGGTCGGGATCGCGGACTTGTCGAGACCGACGATATTGTCCCATCCCCGTTCGATGAGGTGATGGGCGACAGAGGCCCCGACGATCCCGCCCTGACCGATGATGACTACGTTGGCGCTTGTGGGGAAACTGGACATCCGTGGCGTCTCCGGTGGAAGGCTGTCATTCGTGGTATCCGCCTGTTTCCGGCCCCTTTCCGGCACGATGCAGCCGCGCGGGGCACGGGCGGATTTCATCCCTAGGGAGTTGCATCGCAACGGCATTTCTGGCTGTCGTGAAAGCGACTTGGCGCGCCCCGTTGGCGACCGTGCGGCGCCCCGGCCCGTTGGTTGAGGCGGGCATGGTGCCAGCCCCCGTTGCCTGCCCGTCCCCCGCCGCGGTTACGTCCGGGCCGAAGGTGGGCAAAGCCACGAATCCCGGGCAGGTACCGCGAGGCCCGCCCGCCGCGCGGCGCGTGGGAACATCAAGGATCGCGATGTGCTGGCCGTATTCATCCACAACCGTGGCAGATGCTCTTGATCAACCGTGACAAGGCCGGGCAACGATCCCGTCTCCCGCCCCCGTGCGCTGGGCGTAGGGAAATGCGCGCTGCCGCCCCGGGCTTCCGTGCCCGCCCGGTTGGAGCACGGCGCATACGTCCCGCATGACCGCAAGCGCGCGGCGCCGCATGAAGCGCGCCAATCGCGTTGGTGCGGCACAGCCCCGTGCGGCTGGCGCCGGCCGGTCCGCCGCGCCGGGGAATCACCTGTCGCTGCCCGGCGCTGGCGGGCGGGTCAGTCCGGCTTCATTTCCTTGATCGCCTCGCTCACCCTCTCCTGCATGTCGGAGAACGCCTTTTCGTTGGCCTTTCGGGCGGTCTCTGCCATCTCCTGCATCAGCGCGAGCGATGTTTCTACAGCCTGCGCATAGGCCTCGCTGCTTTTCGTCATCGCCTCGGCGCTGCCAGAGGCCTCGACCTGGCTGGCGTATTCACGGGCGGCCTCTGTCATGCGGTTCCAGATTTCGGTCTGTTTCTCCAGCATGTCGCGGTAGGTTTCGGCTGCCGCCTTGTTGGCCTCGACCATCGCCTCGTAGTTGCGGCGGTTGCGTTCCAGAAGATCGGACATGTCCGGCGCGCTTGCCGGCAGCTGCCCAATGAACGTGGACGGGTCAAACATCTTGCCGATCTTCTCGGGATCGTAGAGCTTCAAGAACTCGGACATGTCGAACGGGTTCGACTTGTTGGATTTCGTCCCCTTGGCCATCGGTTAACTCCTTTCTGCTGCGTCGGGCGATGCGTCGGTTTCCGACCTTATGGCCGCATCCCGGCGGGAATCATCCACCCGATCGTAACCCCGAACGCGCCAAGGGCGAAATGCGCCAGGGCTTAGAGTGGTCATCGCGATGTCGAGCCGGTCGGTCGCGCGGGGCACGGCGACCGGCCCGGCCGGTTGCAGATCATGCCGAACGCCGGTGGCACGCGGGGGGCGCCCCCCGCGTCCGCAAGACCGTCGATGGGCCGCACCCGGTGCGGGCTCAGCCTCCGTACACGATTCCCGGCAGCCACGTGATGATCTGGGGAAACAGCATGCACATCGCCAGCCCGACCACCTGCAGGAACAGGAAGGGCAGGGCGGACTTGAAGATGTCGCTCATCGGGATCTCCGCCGGCGCGACGCCGCGCAAATAGAACAGCGCGTAGCCGAAGGGCGGCGAGAGGAAGCTCATCTGCATGTTCACCAGGTAGAGCACGCCGAACCACAACACCAGGTCACCGGGATCCTCCAGCCCGAACGCCTGTGCGCCAAGGGCCTTGACGATGGGCACGAAGATCGGCACCGCCAGCAGCAGGATCCCGACCCAGTCGAGGAACATGCCAAGCAGCACGAGGATGATCTGCATCAGGATCAGGATTCCCCATGGACCGAGCCCCAGGCCGGTCATGGTTTCCTCGACGAATTCCTGCCCGCCCTCGAGCACGTAAAGCCCGACGAAGATGGTCGCGCCGAACATGATCCAGATCACCATCGCGCTGGCCTTGAGCGTTGTCAGGCAGGCCTCGCGCACGGTGGGCCAATCAAGCTTGCGGTGTATGGCGGCGACGATGAACGCGCCGAAGGTGCCGATGCCCGCCGCCTCAACCGGTGTGGCGACGCCGGCGAAGATCACCCCGAGAACCACGACGATCAGAGAGATCGGCGCCGCCATGTTCCCCAGCAGGCGCAGCTTTTCCGCCGTGTCCACCCGTTCCTCGACCGGGATGGGCGGGCCCTTGGCCGGATCGGCATAGCACATGATGCTGACATAGAGGATATAGAGCCCCGACAGCATCAGCCCGGGCAGGACGGCGCCGATGAACAGCTCGCCCACCGACTGCTCGGCCACGACCGCGTAGATGATCGCGAGGATCGAGGGCGGGATGAGAATGCCCAGCGTACCGCCCGCCATGATCGAGCCCATTGCGATCTTGGGGCTGTAATGGCGCTTGAGCATGGCGGGCAGGGCGATGATGCCCATGGTCACCACCGCCGCGCCGATCACGCCCACCATCGCGGCGAGAATCGTCGAGGCGATGATCGTGGCAGAGGCGAGCCCGCCCTTCACGCCGCCAAGCAGCTTGTAGATGACGTCGAACATCTCGTTGATGATGCCCGCCCTCTCCAGCATGGCCGCGAGGAAGATGAACAGCGGGATCGCCGAGAGCTGGTAGTTCGTCATCAGCGGGAAAATGCGCGACGGCACGATGTTGAGCGTCTGCGCGTCCCCCAGGATGAACAGGAAGACGCAGGCAAGGCCCCCGGTGACGAAGGCCAGCGGCAACCCGGCCATCAGCAGCACCATGAGGCTGCCGAACATCATCAGGGTCAGCCATGCGATATCTATTTCAATTCCCATGTCTTACCCCGCCTGCAAGGATTGACGAACAGTGGCGATGTCGCGCGCCAGCTTGGCGATCCCCTGCAGGATCAGCAGCACGGCCCCCACGACGATGGCCCATTTGAACGGCCAGTAGGCGATGGTCCACTCGGAGAAGGACACTTCGTCCACGCGTGTCGCATCCATCGCGAATATCCAGCCTGTCACGAGCAGCGTGCCCGCGAAGATGAAAAAGAAGATCGAGGTGAACAGGTCGACCACCGCCTTCCTGAACGGCGACCATTCGGCGTAGAACACGTCGACCTTTACATGCGCGTCGGTCATCGCGGCGTAGGCGCCCGCGATCAGGTATTGCATGCCGAACATCAGGAACATGCCCTCGTGCACCCAGATCGTGGGCGAGTTGAAGACGTAGCGCGCAACCACCTCGAAGTAGTAGGCAAAGACGGCGATGACCGCCCAGTAGGCCACGAATTCGCCCGCGAAATAGGACAACCGGTCAATCGCCCCGGTCCACCCCGTCCCGATGTGGTCGTGATCGCGTTTCTCTGCGTCGTGCTCGTAGTCCTCGATGCGTTCTTCGGCCGGGTCGGTCTCCGCCGGCTGCTGCGCCAGTTCCGCGTTCGCCTTGCGCACCATGGCTGGCAACAACACCGCGTCAATGGCGATGAGCGCGCAGATCGCCATCAGCGCGTAAAACGCCATGTCCGACCACGTCTTGCGCGCCTGCGTGGCATCCTCCAGCGCGGGGCGGGCATCCTGAAGATCCGCGCGCGCCCGTTCCAGCCGCTCGGTATCGGCCACCAGGCTTTCCTCGGCCTTCTCCAGCTGCCGTTCGGCGCGGATCTCGGCAAAGGTGCCCTCCTCGGCCTCTTCCAGCGCGGCGCGCAGATCGGCGATCTTCTCGTCGGCGCCGGCGACCTTGGGTTCGAGCCGCTCGATCACGCGCTCGGCGCTGCTGACGGCGTTGGCGGCCTGGCTCTGCACTTCGCGGGCGTCGCGCCCCTGCGCGTTGCAGAACAGGATGGCAAAGAAGATCGGCAGGTAGACCAGCCCCCACAGGTTGCGCAAGTAGAGCCGGTGCAGGCCGAGAAGCCCGCCCGTGACGAGGATCAGGTATCCTATCGGGACGGAGTATCCGGTCGTCTTGGTGCGCCGCGCCATGAACATGGCAAACAGCGGAAAGACCAGCAGACCGCCCCAGTAGAGCCAGTGCGGGAGGATGAAGTCTATACTAGGCATGGGGTATCCGGAACAGCAGCAGCCTGAAATCGCACCCCCGCCGGTGATGGCGGGGGTGCCTTTGGGTTCAAGGTTACATGGTGTGGATCAGAGATCCAGCTCCTGGCCCTCGACCATGTCCGGCGTCACGTAGCCGAGCGAGCCGGACATCATGTAATCCAGCTGGGTCTTGAAGACGCGCGCGGCGTTCTTGTCGCGGTTGGCGTACTTGTACCAGATCGGCACGGCGACCTCGGTCATGATCTCCACGTCGGTCTGGCTGAGGCGCGTGACCTCGGTCCCGTCGGCCATGAACTTCTCCCAGGCCTCCTGGTCGGCCTTCTGGATGGCCGCGTGGTGCTGGTCGGAATAGGTGTGCACCTCCATTTCGACGAACTGCTTCATCTCGTCGGACAGTGCGTTCCAGCTTTCCATGCCCACGGTCAGGTCCATGATGTCCACCGGTTGATAGACCGACATGAAGCCCGGAGGGCCCATCGAGATGTAGTCGGTGACCTGGCTGAAGCCGAGCGCGTAGTTCACCGCCGGGCCCACGTAGTCGGCCACGTCGATGGTGCCCTTCTCCAGCGCCGGGAAGATTTCCGAGCCCGGCAGCAGCGTCGTCTTGGCGCCGAGCGCCGAGAACAGTTCGGCCACCATGCCGCCCGGGGCGCGCATCTTGCGGCCGGCGAAGTCGTCGACCGAGCGGATCGGCACCTTGGAGTGGATGATGTTGGGCCCGTGATGAATCGGCCCGACGAAATACATGCCCTGCTCGGCATAAAGCTCGCGTGCCATCTCCAGCCCGCCGAGCCCGTAGTAGAAGGTGTCGAACTCGTGCGGGTTGCGCAGGCCCAGCGGATAGCTGGTCAGGAACATCGCCGCGGGAATGATTCCCTGCGCATAGATCGTGAACGGGTTCACCGCGTCCAGCACGCCGTTCTTGACCGCGTCGTAAAGCTGGAAGTCGCCCACGACGTCCTTGGCCCCGAAGGGCTCGAAGGCCAGCTCACCGCCGGTTTTCTCGACGATGGAGTTTGCCCAGTCCTTGAAGATCTGCAGCCCGATTCCCCCCGGCCACGAGGTCTGGATCTTCCAGGTTGTCGTTTGTCCCTGCGCCGTCGCGATCGACGGGGCGGCAAGCCCGGTCGCCCCGGCCGTGGCAATCCCGCTCAACGCGGCGCGGCGTGTCATAAGTTTGTTGGTCATGGTCTCCTCCCGATTGCTGGTTTCTGCGGTCGTGCTCGATAAGCCGTTATATTCCCCCGCTTGGTATTGATACGCGGAACCATACTCATTTCATTGAATTGGTAAAAGGATTTTTCCAATTCGTCTTTTCCCGGCGTAACGGGCCGCGGTGCAAGGCCCTTGCCGGGATCAGCCGGTGGCCCTCTGCTTGGTCGTATCATCCCGGTTTGCAGGTCGGTCAGCGGGCGCCAGCGTCACGCCCGGCCACGACCCCGAGGGCGGCAATGACGGCCAGCGCCGGGGGCATGGCCGCGGCCCCGCCACTGAGGAAAAAGAGCGTGACGGAACTCTGCGCAAGCCATGCAAGCGGCACCAGCAACAAAAGGGCGCGGTATCTGCCCGTGCATGCCAGAAACGGCAGCCCGATGCTGGCGACGGCCGTGGGGTCGGGCGCGACGGCCATGATCTCGGCCCCCGCGAGTGTGCGGCCCTGCACGACCGCGAGCCACGGATAAACCGCCGCGCCGGCCAGCACGAAGCCGAGGCCCGCCGCTTTGTGCAGAGGGGCGGGCCGCTCTTCGGTCGGCGCGCGAACGGCCAGTATCGTGCACAGCGCCGCCTGAACCACGAAGGCGGGGGCGGCATACACCATCGCCCAGTTGATGAGCGCGTAGCGATGCCAGACGAAATGCCAGCCGACCGACACCCACGCCAGCGCCAGCAGCACGGCAAGGACACGCAGGCCGGCCCGCGGGCGGCGTGTGGACCAGATCACGGCGCCGACGGCTGCAACGGGCGCGATCAGGGGCAGGGGCCACAAGGCGGTGTTCTCCAGCACGAACATCCGCCAGTAGACCCTTTCCGAGAAAAGAAGCAGGTCACCCGGCGCGTAAGAGAGCCATGTGCTTGTCAAAGGCTTTCGAAATGGCTGACGATGCGCCGCCGCATATCGGCATCCGGCAGCGGTCCGCGTGCGGCTGCCTTGTTCTCCCGCAGATGTGCAACCCGGGTGGTTGCAGGGATCGCGACGGTCAGGGCCGGGTGCGAGATGATGAACTTCAGCAAGAGCTGCGGCCACGTCCCGGCATCGAGATCGCCGCCGATACCGGGCAGCGGCCGCCCCTGCAGCGCCCGGGGCAGGGCGCCGCGCCGAAAGGGACGGTTGGCGATGACGGCGATGCCCTTTTCGCGCGCCAGCGGCAGAAGCCGGCGCTCCGCCGCGCGGTCGGCGAGATTGTAGGTCAGCTGCACGAAATCGACCGGGTGATCGGTCATCAGCCGCTCCAGCAGGTCGTGACGCCGGCCGTGAGAGGTGGTCAGCCCGACATGGCGCAACTGGCCGTCCTGCTTCATGCCGAACAGCGTTTCCAGATGCGCCTCCCACGAGACGAGGTTGTGCACCTGCAACAGGTCGAAGGTCTCGACGCCCCAGGCGGTGCGCGTTTGCTCGATCTGTGCGGGCCCTCTGCCGGCGCTCCGTGTCCACACCTTGTCGGTCGAAAAGACCGTTGAGGGATGACCCAGCTTGCGCAGCCCGTACCCGATCGTGTCCTGTGATGACCCATACATGGGCGAGGAATCGATCATGCCGCCACCTTCCTCGACGAATGCCGCGATCACGTCGGCGCAGGAGTCGAGCAGAACCGGGTCGCTACCCACGTTGAATGTGATCCAGCTGCCCAGGCCGATCGCGGGCACTCGCGCCCCGCTAGAGGGGATGGTAGAGGGGATGGTGCGCAGCGTATCGGCCGAAGCCGGCGCCGCGCCGGGCACGGCAAGCGCCGCCGCCGTCCCAAGCACCATCGCGCGTCTCGTCAGTGGCATCGCCGCTCGTCCCGCTGCTGTCCTTTCCCCGTGGGGTGGTGATGTGTTTCAAACCCTCTTGCCTAGCCGTCGGGATGGCATCGCCCCGCTGCACCTGCCCATGCAACATGGGGCTGTCGCGCGCCGCGGCAATACCGCGCGACGGGCACCGGCCCCGTCAGGCCGCAGGTTGCAGCACCGTGACGGCCTTTGGATGGTGCCATGCACGACGGCCCGGCGGGCGGGGTGGCCGGCGGCATGGGCGCGCTCATGAGTCCAGCACCACCAGTTCGGGCCGGAACGCCAGCGGGCGGCTGGCCCCGTCCTCTTTGAAAAGCAGCGTGTCGATGTAGTAGGTGATGCCGGACATGCGCGGCGCAAAGAACTGGCTCTCGAAATTCACGATCGTGCCGGGGGCGAGGACACGATCCGTGTCGGTGTCGCTCATTTCATAGACGTAGTTCCCGACCCAGTCGGGCGGGAATGCCAGCCCCAGCTCGTAGCCGCCAACCCAGCCGGCATCGCTCCAGATGCCCACATCCTCGTAGTAGGCGCGCGTGGCCGACACCAGTTCCGCCACTGGCAGGCCGGGCCGCAGTATGCTGTCGATCACGTCGAAAACGCCCGAGGAAAGGTTGTGGTAGTCCAGGACGTCATTCGGCGGATCGCCGACGTAAAACGACCGTCCCGCGTTGGCGTGATATCGGTTGTAGACCCCGCTGATGTCCAGATTGACCTGCTCGCCCGGCTGGATCCTTCTGCGGCCTGCCATGGCGTGGCCGCAATTGGCCTTGAGTCCCGAGTTTACGGGCAGCGTGATCGCAGGTGTCTCGCCGCCGGCCTTGCCCATGGCATGCAGCATCTCCGCCTGAATGTCGAGTTCGGTGGCGCCCGGCCGGATCGCGGCCTTTGCCGCCTCAAGCCCCGTATCGGTGATCTCGGCGGCCTTTTCCAGATAGGCGATCTCGGCGGGCGACTTGATCCAGCGCACGTTTCGCAGGATGTCGCTGCCATCCGTCACCGTCATGCCGGCCTGCTCGAAGGATCGCTGAAAGCGATGGCTGATGGCTGGGTTCGGGCGGTAGCTGTGGAACTCCATCCCCACCGTCCCGCCCGAAAGCCAGCCTTCTGCCTTGAGCTCCTCGATGATGAAGCCGAGCCCGTCACGGCGCCCGTCCATCGGAAAGACGCGAATGTCCTTCGCACAGGTCACGTAGCGGCACATGATGGCTTCGCTGGGGGTGTCGAAAAGGATGAAATCGTCCCTGTCGCGATGGATCGCGATGCCGCTTGTTGCGGGCCATGATTTCGGGCTCTGGGCCTGATACCAGATGCACTTGTACCCGCTGACGTAATACAGGCTTTCGGGCGCCATCAGCCACAGGACATCCAGCCCTTGCGCGTCCATGGCGTTGCGAATGCGGGTCAGCCGCTCGGCGAATTCCGTCTCGGTGAACGGCAGGTCCATCTCCGGCTGGCAGGCCCTGAAGACGAGGTCGCGGTTCTCTCCCATGGCGATGTGTCCTCCGTTGGTCGGCGCGGGGGTCAGGCGGTGCCGGGCACCGCCGGCGGGTCGAACGGCGTGTCGTCGAGGAAACGCCGTAGCACGTTGCGGGACAGGCGCGCCACGTTGTTGTCGTAGCCATTGTGCGGCAGGCTGCCGGCCCATGCTATCGACCCAACCGAGAACACGGCGCCCCCGCCCGAAGTTTCGAAAAACGTCATGTCCGCCCGGACAAGCGGGTTCTGTACCCCGTCCATGGCGGGGTAGTGAAACCCGATCTCGTCAGGGCAGATCAGCGTGTTCAGGGAATGGCCTTCGGACCGTGCCACGACCAGCGCGTGGGCGGGTGTGCCCATCATCGGATCGGTGGCGTCGATCTCGGCCCCGCTGGCGCCGCCGCCCACGAGCCCGAAATTTCCGATGATCTCGTCCTCGGCGATGCCGTCGAATATGAACGCCGCGCGGGAGTCGCGGCTTTCGGCGGTGCGCCGGAAATGGCCCGAGCTGTCGAAGCCGCAGGCGATCGTGCCCACGCCCACCAGGGCCTGAGGCGGCAGGCCGAGGCGCCGCCATAGCCCGCCATACTCGCCCGTCAGTTCGAGGTAATACTCGCCCGGCTCCTCGTCACGGTAGCGTATCCCGTCCTCGGCGCGGCGCAGTTCGATCACGCCCGGGAAGTTGTCCGACATCGCGCAGCGCCAGATGAAGCCGTTGCCGCCGAGATAAATCAGCCGCCCGCCATCCGAAACGTGGCAATGCAGGGCCTCGATCATCGGGGTGGTATGGTATTCGGGATGCGTGCCCGTCAGCACCGCGGTGTACGGCGCGAGCGCCGAGGCGCCCTCGCGGTGCAGGTCCTCGTCCGTCAGCACGTCGTAATCGGCCCCGATCGCGTCCAGCCATCCAAGGATGTGCGTATCCGCGTTGAAGCTCCAGCACGGGGTGCCCGGCGCCATGTTCAGGATGGGCCGCAGGCGCGAGGAAAAGCGCACGCCGCTCCCGTCGGAATGCGTGTCATAGGTCGAAAGGCCGAATTCCGGGTGTTCCTGCAGGAACACGTCCGTCTTTTCCATCGTGGTCCAGAACGATTCGGTCACCTCGGCGAAGCGTTCGTGGAACATCCAGTGATAGTTGGCATAGGCCATGTAGGTTGCCGTCGAGGCGAGGAATACCAGCTTTGCCCGGGCCGCCCCCTTGGCGGGGCGCACGAAAAACGTGACGTAGGACTGGTCGCCGCCGGCGCGCAGCCGCACCGCGTATGCGCCGCTGGGCAGGTCGGCCGGGATGTCGTAGGCAAAGCTCGTCTCCCATCCCGCATCGTACAGGTCGTCATCGTGAAAGTGGATCGCCCCGTATTCCCGCGGCGCATGGCGGAAACTCTGTTCGCGGCCGGTCCAGTTGTGGCCCTTGCAGCCGCGCGACGGCAGGTTGACCGTGCGCCCGTGCAATCCGTTGGGGCCGATGTCGTGGATCTCGTCGGTCCCGATCCCCAGCGAGAAATCCCATGCCCCGACGACATCCCCGCCCGACGCGGCGGCGTCATCGCCGGCCAATGACAGCACGTCCGCCTCGCCGAGCACGTTCGCACTCAAACGCGGGCGGTCGATCTTGCCGTTGAAATTCGCGGATGAGCCCGGCCGTCCCCCCGGCAACGTGCAGGGGAAGGCCGCGAAAACGAGTTCGCCGTCGGCGGGGGCGTGGGCACCGCGGCCGTCCTGCGTCCCGCCTGCCAGCTTTTCCAGCGTGCCACCGGCCGGGTGCTGGCGTATGCTCATTCGGCCTGTATCGGCGTCGTAAGAGGCAGACAGCAGATACCACCGGCGCTCGGCGAGCGGCACGCCCGTTGTCACCTCGTTGACGCCGCCCTTGCCGTCACCCAGCCGAAAGGCAGCGGCCCCCGACGCGTCAAGCAGCATCGCAAAGCCTGCCGCGGGAACGTCCCGCCATCGTGTGACGATGCCCTGTTCGCCCTTGCCCGGCGTTGTCGGAAAAACCCATGCCTGCACCGTGAAGCTTTCGAGCGCGTCCAGCACGGGCGCACCCGGAACCTTGGCGCAGGACCCGGCATCGATGGGCTGAAGCCCGCCCTCGTGCATGCCGTTGATCGGGGCGTCGATCTCTTCTTCGCGAAACAGGCCCAGAGACGGGTCGTTGTTCCCACATATGACGCGCACCAGCGTGGCCTCGAAACGCTTGGGTCCGTAGGTGCTGATCTTGAAGTTGACCGTTCCGCCCGCGATCGCGCTCCAGTCGTCGCAGTATCCCAGCACCTTCTTCATGGCCGGGGCCCGCTGCCATCGGATTCGCCGATGTCCTGCCCTGTCACCGTGTGCCAGCGTCTCTTGAAGACTTCCCAGACGGCCTCCGCGTAGTCGTCGAACACCCGTTCTTGGAAAATCTCGACCGGCGCGCCCCTTTCCGACGGCAGGCGGGCAAGAACCCATTCCTGTCCCCGTCTCGTGCATACCAGCACGTGCCGGTCGGCAAGCGGCATCATTTTCAGGCGGTTGACGACAAGCGACAGCTCCGGACCGTAGGGACCAAGAGGGTTCCGCCTGAACTCCTCGACCAGATCGTGCCTTGCCGGGTCGATTTCGTACATGGTCCATCCTTGCACGAGGTTGCGGGCCTGCGGGAGGCCTCGGGACCGGACGCTACATCACGATTTGGCATCTGTCATGCCCTGTCTGCGCCTGGCCGCGTGCGGCAACCCGTGTGCGGTTATGCCCGGCCACGGGGCGGTTGCCGCGGTCTATCTGCCGGCGTCGGTCGTCACGCCGCGGCGGCGCAGGATTCTTTGCAGGCTGCGCCGATGCATGTTGAGCAGACGGGCCGTTTCCGTCACGTTGGAATTGGCGTCCTCGTAGACGTGCCGGATATGTTCCCAGCGGGCGTCCTCGGGCGGTATGGGGGCGTCGGGTGCGGGCGGCGGTTGGTTTTCAGGTGCCATCAGGGCATCGAGGATCTCGTTCGCCGTCGCGGGCTTGGCGATGTAGTCGATCGCGCCGATTCGCGCGGCGGCCACGGCTGTCGGGATGTCGCCGTAGCCCGTCAGGATCACGCAGCGCGCCCCGGGCTTGCGGGTTTCGAGCCAGTGCACCACGTCCAGCCCGCTTCCATCCTCCAGCCTCAGGTCGATGATGGCATAGTCCGGCGGCGTGGCGGCGATCTGCTCGCGCGCCTCGGTCGCGCCGCTTGCCGTTTTCACGGTGAAGCCGCGGCGATGCATCGCCTTGGCCAGCCGCGTGCGCAGAGCTTCGTCGTCCTCCACGACAAGAAGGGTGCCGTCTGTCATCGCGGTATCCATGTCCACCTGGTTCGTCTGTCTTACGCGCGGCGATGCGCGGCGGATCGCAAGCGTGACGTTCTGCCGCGCATCGCCGGCCGGGTTGCGTGACGCCCCGCTCTCACGCCGCTGCAAGACGCAGCAGCACGCCGGCCGCGCCAGCGATATGACCAAGCGTCAGCGCCACAGAGATGCCGTGAAGAACCTTGAAACGGGTCTTGGCACCCGTGTCGCTGGCCGCGTTGATGGCCGGCATCAGACCCTGACGGGCAACAACCGTCGTTGCGGCGACCGCGACCAGCACGGCCGCCGAGAGGGGGTCTTTGGACGCCGCGAGGATGGCGGCCACGGCGGATGTCACGAACACGAAGAGATAGAACCGCGGAAACGCTCGGCGGATGAGACGGCCCGCCTCCTCGGCCGGCAGGGCGCCGAAGACAAAGGCGGCGAAGCCGAAGGCATAGAGCGTCATGCCACCGAACAGCAGCGCCGTGACGAGCAGGGCGGTTTCCAGCATCATGAGCGCACCGGTTTGACGGCGCATCCCATGTAGATGACGGCCCGTGTCGGGACCGGCCCGAACACCAGGTCGCCCCGGCGGTCGATGCCCCGAGGGCCCAGCCCCTTGGTCGGGCCGGGCACCATCCCCGCCGCGGCCAGCCGCTCCTTCAGCTCGGCGGGCTTTATGAACAGGGCCGGGTCATGCGTGCCTCGCGGCAACAGCCGCAGCCATGTCTCGGCCGCCGTGATCGTGGCGAAACGGGACAGCGGGTTGCGGTTGATCGTGTCATACAGGAAATAACCGCCGGGGCGCAGCACACGCCCGACCTCGTCCAGCACCCGGCCAAGCTCGGCAACATGTTCCAGCACGTCGACGCATACGACCGCGTCGAAACTGTCGTCCGCGTAGGGTAGCGCCTCGCCGATACCCACGTCGTACCGGATATCCAGCCCGGCCTGCCGTGCGTGCGCCTGCGCAGCGTCGATTGCCCGCTCGGCCGGGTCGATTCCCGTCACGCTGGCACCCTCTTGCGCCAGCCGCTCTGCCATGAACCCGCCCGCGCATCCGAGGTCCAGCACCTCCTGTCCGGGCCATTCCACGTGCCGGTCGAACCATCGCAACCGTCCGGGAACGAGGTTTTTCAGCGTGCGCACCCAGCGGATATCGTCACTCCACCAGTGTTGCGCCGCGCCGTCGTATATCGTCAGGTCGTTGCGGGTCGCTTCAGCCATCGGCGGGCCTCCTTCTAAGGCGTGGGAAAACGTAAGGGACGCGTGCGCGATAGGCGGCGAACCTTTCGCCGTGAATCCGGTGAAGCCGCCGCTCCTTCAGGCGGGGGGCGGTCAGGCAGTAGGCGGTGAATGCCAGCGCGAGCGCGAGTTGATCGGGCGTCCACACCGGAACGGTCCACAGCGTCAGCGCGAAGGCCACGTAGACAGGCTGCCGGATCACCCGGAACAGCCCCGTCGTCGGCATGTCGGGGAATACAGGCCGGATACCCTGTGCCAGAGACATCCAGCCAAGCGCGCCGGATTGAACCTCGGCCCCGGCGTCGAGACTCGCCTTGACCAGCATGAGCCATGACAGCGCGTAAAGCGTGCAGGTGATGGCAAACGCCGCACCGTCTGCCTGCCACCAGACGATCCCGCTGGGCGTCCAGCAGGTGAACAGCAACAACAATTGCGCGGAGGCGATGATGGCGTATGTCGTGGTGGCCAGCGTCCTGCCGTGCGGGGGCGGCGACAGGCGCCCCAGCACGCGACGGCCGCGGTCACCCAGCAGGAAGGAATGCGCCAGCGGGAACTGCAGGATCAGCAGCGCGTTGACGGGCAGGTGCCACGGCGCGGGCACCGTCCCCAGCCCTGCGCTCATGCCCACGAACATGCCCGCGATCATGGCCGCGACTGCCGCCGCGAACAGGACGTGGCAGACCAGCCCGTAGAGGACGGCAAGGGCCAGCACGCGCCCCCGGGCCGGGGTAAGGACTACACCGCGCGCCAGTGCCCAGAGCCTGCGAAGCTGAAAGTGCGGTGCCGTTGCCATGCGCGGGGTTGTAGGGCGCGGGGTGGGGTGCGCCACCCGTTCTGACAATGCGTCGCACGGGCGGCGGCATCGTCACCCTTCGGCAGGGGCCGCCGCCACGGGCGGGGCGCCTTGTGCCGGGGGTGCCCCGGTCCGGCGACGGGGTAAGCACGGTGATCCCTCGTTGCGTATCGTGCGCTTCGTGACCGCGATTGACAACAATGGACAATTATGTCCACTGTTCGAAATCACGGGCGGCCAGCGATGGGCGCTGTACGCCATTCAACGGGAGGACAAAGCATGTTCCTAAGGAAAATCATGACGCTGGGCGCCACGGTGGCGATGCTGGCCGTGGCACCAGCCTGGGCGCAAACCGAGCTCAAGCTCGCCACTGATTCCGGCGCCAAGGGCTCGCCCTCGGGCAACGCGCTCGACCGCTGGGCGGAGCTGATCGAGGAGGGCACCGGCGGCGACGTGCAGGTCGACGTGTTCTACCAGAACGAGCTGGGCAGCCAGGCCGAGGTCTTCGACCTGTTCGTCGCGGGCGACATCGACATGATGATCAACTGGCCGATCACCGCCTACGATGAACGGCTCGGTGTCCTGTTCACGCCCTACATGGTCACCAGCTGGGAAGAGGCGTTCGAGGCCTACAAGCCCGGCGGCTGGGTCAACGACATGCTGGTTGGCATTTACGACGACCTGGGGCTGAAGTTCTTCGGCCCGTGGCCCGAAGGTTTCAACGGCATCGCGTCGGCGGACAAGTACGCGATGACCGAGGAGGAGGCCGCCGATCTCAAGATCCGCGTGCCGGCCATGTTCCCGATGGCCGAGTCGGTTCAGGCGCTCGGCTACCAGACCGCGACCATCGACTGGTCGGAGGTCTTCACCGCGATCCAGACTGGCGTTGTCGATGGCGACGGCGCGAACATCATTTACTGGGATTACGAGTACTTCCGCGATGTTCTGGACTACTACAACCAGACCAAGATGCAGTTCGTGACCGGCGTTATCGCCATGAACAACCAGTCCTGGGAGAGCCTGCCCGAAGAACACCAGGAGGTCGTGCGCGACGCCGCGCTGGTCGTGATGGAAGAAGCGTTCGAGCAGGCGCAGGAGCGCGACCAGTACTACATCGATCAGGCCAAGAAGGCGGGCATGGAATACATCGAGCCCTCCGAGGAGCAGCTTGCCGAGATGGCCAAGAAGGTTCGCGCCGAGGTCTGGCCGATGATGGAAGAACGCATCGGCAGCGAAATCATGGACACGATCCGTGAAAATGCCAGCGACCTCTGAGCCGCATTCCACCACGACCCGCGTGGGCGGGGTCATCGCGGTCACGCTAGACGTGATCGGGGTGGCCACGTCCGCCGTCGTGGTGGGTCTGATGTTCTTTCTCGTCGTTGCCCGCTACCTGCTCGGGCTGTCGGTGGTCGGGCTGCACGAGCTGATCATGCTGGCGGCCGTCGCGCTCTACATGACGGGGGCTGTCATCGCCTCGCGCAAGCGCGAGCACCTCACGGTCGACTGGATCGCGGGCAACATCGTCAATCCGCGCACCAAGGCGGCGCACGACCTGCTGATCGCGGTGCTGACAATCGTGGTGACCTGCTTTTTCATGGTCTGGGCCTACTACATGTTCACCTGGGGCATGAAGCGGCCGCAGACGACGCCGGCGTACCAGATCCCGCTGTGGATTCCCCAGTTCGCCATCGGCGCGGCCGCCGTGGGGTGCTGCGCCTATGCCATCCGGGACGCGGTGCAGGCCCTGCTCCGTCTCAAACGACGCTGAGTTCACGGAAAAAGACGCATGTATGCCCTGATCGCCCTACCGCTCCTCATCATCCTGATGGGGCTTGGACTCCCTGTCGCGTGGTCGTTCGCCGGCGTGCTCGCCTACCTGACATGGGTGTACGACGCGAACCTCAACACCCTGATGCTGCAGGGGTTCCGATCGCTCAATTCCGTTGTGCTCGTGGCGCTGCCCCTTTTCATCCTGACCGGCTACCTTATGCAGTCGGGCGGCATCGCGCAGCGGATCATCGCCTTCGTCAGCCGTATCGCCACGGGCCGCGGCGGAATGGGCACGGCCATGGTGCTGTCGTCCAGCGTGTTCGGCGCCATCTCGGGCACGGCCACCGCGGCGATCGCGTCGATCGGCTCGATCATGACGGACCCGCTGGCCGAGCGGGGCTATCCCCGCGGGCGCATCGCCGCGCTTCTGGGTATCTCGTCCCTGCTGGGCATCCTGATCCCGCCCTCGATCACGATGATCCTGTTCGCCGTGGTCACCCGCCAGTCCGTGGCGGCCTGCTTCGCGGCCACCATCGGGCCCGCGATCATCCTGATCATCGGCCTCATCCTCTATAACCGGTTCCTCGTGGGGCGGGCCTTCGACGAGACCGCACAGGACGAGGCGCCGGAGGAAAGCTTCGGCCGCGTCACGCTCAAGGCGCTGCCGGCGTTGTCGCTGCCGCTCATCATCCTCGGCGGGATTTACGGCGGCGTCTTCACCCCGACCGAGGCCGCGGCCGTTGCCGCCGTTGCCGCGCTGGTGGTCGGCGGCGTGATCTACCGCGAATTCACCTGGGGCACTCTTGGCCGCAGCGTGGTCAGCGCGGCCGAGACGACCGGCTCGATCATCCTCATCCTGCTGTTTTCCTTCATGATCTCGCGTATCCTGTCCTTCGAGCGGATCCCGCAGGACATGACCGAGGCGATCCAGTCCGTCATCGGCAACCCGATCGCGGCGCTGTTGGTGGTCAACCTCGTGCTGATCGTGGCTGGCGCGCTGATGGACGATGTCTCGGTCACGGTCGTCATCGCGCCGCTGTTCCTGCCGCTGGTGGTCGCCAACGGCGTCGATCCGGTGCATTATGCGGCCATCGTGGCGACCTCGGTCGTCATCGGTGCGAACAGCCCGCCGGTGGCGCCGACGCTGTTCCTGTCATGCAAGATTTGCAGGGTGCCGATCCTGCAAGCGGTGATGCCGGCGGTTGGCCTCATGGGCTTCGTGGCGCTGCCGGTCATGCTGCTTACGACGTTCTGGCCGGATCTGTCGCTGACGATCCCCCGCCTGCTTGACCTGATGTAGAGGGGGCTGTCCGGGGTCACGCCCCGGACAGACGCCCAAGGCGCGCCCAGACCTCCGCCATGTCGGGGCGTGGCACCCAGACGCGGACGGCCGTGCCATGGGCGCGCGCCACGAGGCAGGGCTTGTCGGCAAACAGCGTCATGGCAGAGGGAGAGCCCCCCTGTGCAGACATGCAGCTGCACAGTAGCGTTGCGTCGTCATCGCCCTCGATCTGGATCGGCACATACAGGTCGTCCGCCGGGCTGAGCGCAAAGTTCCCGTGCCAGCCCGGCGCGGTGCCGAGTGGCTCGGGCGTGCAGAGAAGCGCCCGGTCCCGGGCGATGCGCAGGGCGTAGTGCCCCGACCCGGGCAAGGTGTCGAGCAGCCCGATCATCGCCGCGCCCGGCGCGAGCGTGGAGATCGCGGCGTCGAGGTTTCCCGATATTACGGCCGCCCTCGCGGGGGCGAGGCACCGCACGGCAACGCCGGGTCCCTCGATGCTGTCGCCGGCCTCGGGCGCGGGGTTGGTCCAGTCGCGTTCACGCATGCAGCCTCTCCCATTCTGGATCGAGCGCGCAGGCCGTGCAGACCCGGGCGCGGGTCGTTTCACCCATGTGGAACACGCCGACCTCCTGCCCGGCCAGCGCCCGCCCGCCTTCCAGCAGGGCAAGCGCAACCGGCCGGTTCAGCGTCGGGCTGAAATAGCTGGACGTCACGAACCCCAGCGAGCGCCGCGCCCCCTCGGGCGGCACAAGGTGCGCGCCGGTGGGCAGGGGCGTGTCACCCGCGGTCTCAAGCCCGACGAGTTGGCGGCGGTCGTCGCGGTTGGCCTCGGGGGTGAAAAGCGCGCGGCGGCCGAGATACTCGTCGGTGCGCTTGTCCCGGGGGCCCGTCCAGCCGAGGTCGTGTGGCATGGTCAGCCCGTCGGTGTCCTTGCCGACGAGGATGAACCCCTTTTCCGCCCGCAGGATCATGACGGCCTCCATCCCGATCCAGCGGCCGTCCACCTCTGCGCGCGCCGCGTCGAGCGCGGCGTGCAGCGCGGCGCCGTGCCGGGCGGCGACCGTCAGCTCGTAGGACCGGTCGCCGGTAAAGCTGACCCGCGCGACCCGCAGGGCGTGTCCGTTCCACGTGGTTTCCGTTACCGACATGTGGGGCATCGTGGCATCGTCGAGGACCGCCTCGGGTATGCCTGCCGCGCGCAGCAGGCCGCGCGCTGCGGGGCCGGTGACCGTGAGGGTGACAAAGCCTGCGGTCACGTCATGGACGTAGCTTTGGCGGGGGTCGAAGATGTCCTGCCGCGCCTCCTCCAGCATCATCCGCACGCTGGCGGCGTGCGAGGACGAGGCCGACACGATGAACCGGTCCTCGGCAAGGCGGAATACCACGCCGTCGTCGTGCACGATGCCCGTTTCGTTGAGCATGAACCCGTAACGCGCCCGCCCCGGTTTGAGGGTCGAAAGGCGCACGTAGCCGCAGTAATCCAGCAGTTCCGCCGCGCCGGGGCCGATGACCTCGATCTTGCCCAGCGGTGAGGCGTCGTAGAGGCCGGCGGCCGCGCGCGCGGTGCGCGCTTCCTCCTGCGCGCGCTCGGCTTCTTCCCCGTCCCCGTAGGCCGAGGGGCGCAGCCATCCGCCGTATTCGCGGAATGCCGCACCCTGCGTCCTGTGCAGCGTCTCCAGCGACAGCCGTCGCGGCGCGTTGAACAGCTCGCCCCGCCTCGGGCCGGCGATCACGCCCAAGGGCACGGGCGAAAAGGGCGGGCGGTAGGTCGTGGTCCCGGTCTGGGGGATGCTCTGCCCCGTCAGCGTGGCCATGGCCGCCAGCCCCGCGAAATTGGCACTGCGTCCCTGATCGGTGGCCATGCCCAGCGTCGTGTAACGCTTGAGGTGCTCGACCGAGCGATAGCCCTCCTGCGCGGCGATCCTCACGTCCTTCAGCGTCACGTCGTTCTGGGGGTCCACCCATTGCCGCCCGGGCAGGGCCGGGTCGGGGCGCATGGCGGTCATGTGCCAGTCGCCGGAGGCGGCCTGCGGGGGCGTGCCGGTGCCACCACCGGCCGCGTGCCCCTCCTCCAGCGCGCGGGCGAGGCCGAGGCTGCCATTGGCCGCCCCGGCCACATGCAGGGGCGACGTCCCGGGCCGTGGCACCAGCGCGTCCGCGGCGTCGTTCCAGTCCAGCTTACCGCCCGCCTGGCAATGCAGGTGGACCGATGGCGTATACCCGCCGGAGACGAGGATCGTGTCGGCCTCGATCCAGCGGCCCGCGACCTCTGCCGCCGAGACGGATTGTCGGCCCCTTGCACGGGTGACCCGGGCGTTGGCCAGCGCGTTCACGCTTTCGGGGGCCATGGGCGGCTTGTCGCGCGCATCCGCCACGGTCACGTCGCATCCTGCCTGCGCCAGCGCGGCGGCGACCGGGTAGCTCGCGTCGTTGCCGGTGGCCAGCAGGATGCGCCGCCCCGCCACCGCCCCGTACAGCTGCAGGTAATGCAGGGCCGCTTCGGCCGACATGATCCCGGGCAGGTCGTTGTTGGCGAACCACAGCGGCCGCTCGATGGCGCCGGCGGCCAGCACGGTTTCGCGCGCGCGTATGCGCCAGTGCCGGTCGGGCGCCTCGGCGCGCCGCTCCCACGCCGCGAACATGCCGTGATCGAACGCGCCCCACAGCGTCGTGCCGGTCAGCACCCGCCCGCCCGCGGCCGTCACGGCCGCTGCCGTGTCATGGCCGAAGTCGCGCCAGTTGCTGCCCTCGATATCGCCACCGCGCCAGCGCAGGCTACCGCCGATCTCGTCGGCCTCGTCCACCAGCCAGACCTCGCGTCCGGCCCGCGCGGCC